>NZ_JBXWSB010000003.1:0-90365 GCF_059613205.1 Ruegeria sp. BHSB064 | reverse complement strand
TGATGAAACGCCCCAATAAGGTTCTTGCCCTGAGGCGCATTGATACCGGTTTTGCCCCCAACCGAGCTGTCGACCTGCGCCAGCAGCGATGTTGGAATCTGCACAAACCTGACCCCGCGGCGCAGAACAGCCGCGGCAAAACCTGCAAGGTCGCCAATCACGCCGCCGCCCAAAGCCACAACCACATCCCGGCGCTCGACTTTCTCGGCCAGCAGCCATTCAACCGCACGTTCGAAATGAGGCCAGCTTTTGGTGGCCTCGCCAGCGGGCAACGCCAGCGCGGTCATCTCGATCCCGGCAGCGCTGAGCCCTGCGCGCAGTGCATCCAGGTGCAAGTCAGCCACGTTTTCATCGGTTAGGACGGCAACCTTAGGGCGCGCCAAGAGGGGTGAAATCCACTCGCCTGAACGCGCCAGAAGATCCGGCCCGATCTCAACATCATACGAACGGTCGCCCAGATCCACGTGTACTGTTTGATGCATTACTTCACTTCCAAAACATCCGGGCGCGCCAACAAAGCGTCGACAACCCTGTCCACCATATTTTCGATCGAGGTTTCGCCATCCGACTCTGCGATCAAATCCGCCTCGGCATACACGGGCACGCGTGCTTCGTAGAGAGCCTTTAGCGTCGCATAAGGATCAGCCGTTCGAAGCAAAGGGCGCGTGTCTTTGTGGCGCACCCGGTTCCACAAAACGTTCAGGTCGGCCCGCAGCCAGACCGATGCGCCCTTCTGGCTGATTGCCAGACGGTTCTGAGGTTGCAGAAACGCCCCTCCTCCGGTGGACAGGATGCCCTTTTTTTCCTCCAGAAGGCGTCTAATTACCTGCGTTTCCTTCTCGCGAAAAAACGGTTCGCCATCCCGTTCGAAGATTTCCGGGATGGTCATGTTGGCCGCTGATTCGATCTCGGCGTCGCTGTCCAGAAACGGAACACCAAGGCGCGCAGCCAATGCGCGGCCCACAGCAGTCTTGCCAGCCCCCATCATCCCCACCAGAACCACGGTTTTGTGCAGATCAAAACTGCCCTGTGCGTCCGAGATGTGCGTGTTATGCTTAATTTCGCTCATTTCACCGTGAATGACGTGATCTTGGGAAAAATGCCAGTTATAACTTGGCCAAAATCAAAAATTGAGGCAGCGTGGGGCCATGGGCCGTCTGATCAAATTCGTGATATATGTTCTTTGCCTGGGTTTCATTGGGCTGGTGGCTTATGCCTATGTCGGGCCGTTCTTTGGCGCGGATTTTTCCGCGCCACAAAGTGAAATCCGCGAACCGGTCGAACTGGATGTCAACTAAGCAGGCGCTTTTCGCCATCTTTCTGGCAGGATCGGCGCAGGCACAGGACCCTTTGTCGGCCATTGAATGGTTGACAAACCCGCCTGAGAACTTGCCCGGAACTGTTCTGTTGGAACCGCCGGTGACGCAGAACGGCGCGTTGCCGGATATCGAAGTCACGTCGCTGGAAGCCTTGTCGCGACCGCTTGGACTTGTGTCATCATCTGTGACCGGCCTTCCGATTGATCTTTGGCAAAACAGTGACCCCAAACGTCTGGCTGAACTGATTGCCAAGACCCCGGTTCGTCACAACCCGGCCATGCAGCGTTTGTTGTTCACGTTGCTCTTGTCAGAAACACGCGCGCCATCCGGGTCAGATGCCCAAGAGGTTTTGCTGTTGGCGCGTCTGGATCGGCTGATGCAATTGGGTGCCGCAGACCCGGCGCAGTCGCTTGTGCAATTGGCCGGGCCGACAGACACGCAAGAACGGTTTCAACGCTGGTTTGACGCGACATTGCTGACCGGCGATGAAGACCGCAGTTGTACTGCGCTTATTGCCGAACCGCATCTGTCGCGGGACTATGCGGCGCAGATCTTCTGCAAAGCCCGTCGCGGAGACTGGGTGTCCGCAGCGCTGACCCTGGAAGCCGCGCATGCGCTGGAACTTCTTCCATCAGAAGAACTGGCGGTTCTTGATCGGTTTCTCAGCCCCGAGCTTTACGAAGACGCGGCATATCTGCCGCAGCCCGAGGCCCCCGATCCGCTGAATTTCCGCCTGTTCGAGGCCATCGGAGAACGCCTGCCATCTGCGCCGTTGCCCCGTGCATTTGCAAATGCAGATCTGCGTGACGTTGCAGGTTGGAAAGCCCAGATCGAAGCCGCAGAACGGCTGACGCGGATTGGTGCTTTGACCCCAAATCAGCTTTTGGGCCTTTATACCGAACGGGACCCTGCCGCATCGGGCGCTGTCTGGGACCGTGTTTCGGCAGTACAACGGTTTGAAAGCGCGTTGGACACGGGCAACGCGGAAGCCATTGGAAAAACACTGCCTGCTGTTTGGCAACAGATGCGCAGCGTGGGCCTCGAGGTTCCCTTTGCAGAGCTTTTCGCAGAGCGTTTGTCGCAGGTTTCGTTACCAGTGCCCGCGACTGAAAACCTGCGATGGCGTATCCTGATGTTGTCGGAGATGTACGAGCGCGCGGCCCTTGCCGTACCGGACAGCTCGACCGACACTTTGTTCCTGGCGGCACTTGCTCAGGGCGATCCTGGCCGAGCCGTATCGCCTTCACCCAAGGCCGATGCCATTACGCAAGGGTTTGAATGGTCGGCACCCGTGCCCGGTGATATCGACACATTGCTGTCCAACGGCCAGCTGGGTGAGGCCATTTTGGAAGCGATGCAACTGTTTGCACATGGCGCACGTGGCAATCTGGTGGATCTGACCGGTGCGATCGCAACCTTCCGAAAGGTAGGGTTAGAGGATACAGCCCGCCGCGCCGCCCTCACACTATTGATCCTGCAAGAGCAGTGACCATGGGCGGCCCGGCATCCAACGAGCTCTGGATTTCAACCTTCCTGCAAGCACAGGCGGCTGAACTTGGCGCGGCGACAAACACATTGCTGGCTTATGGGCGTGATCTGAAAGATCTTGCCGCGTGGCTGGAGCATCGAGCAACGGGATTTGAACAGGCCGACCGGGACCAAATCGAAGCCTACCTGATCGATTGCGATGCGCAGGGATTGTCCCGATCAACACGCGCAAGGCGACTTTCGGCCATCAAGCAACTCTATCGGTTTGCCTTCGAAGAAGGCTGGCGCGACGTGAACCCGGCCATTCAGATCAAAGGTCCGGGGCGGCAGAAACGTCTTCCAAAAACTTTGGATGTGCCCGAGGTGGACCGGCTGCTTGACGCCGCAAGGCAAACCGGACGCACACAGGCGGACCGCGTGCGCAACACATGTTTGATGGAACTGCTTTACGCCACCGGCATGCGCGTGACCGAGCTTGTGTCTCTGCCCGTTTCCTCGGCGCGCGGCGATCCGCGTATGCTGCTGGTGCTGGGCAAAGGTGGCAAGGAACGGATGGTGCCCCTGTCCCCACCAGCGCGGGATGCATTGGCCGCTTGGCTGACCATACGGGACGAAATCGAGGATCAGACCGTTGAGAAAGGCGGTCAACGGTCGCGGTTTCTGTTCCCGTCACGTGGAAAGTCCGGCCATCTGACGCGGCACAGGTTCTTTCTTCTGGTCAAGGAACTGGCCGTGCACGGCGGCGTCTCACCCGAAAAGGTCACGCCACACACATTGCGACATGCCTTTGCCACGCATCTTCTGGCCAATGGCGCTGATCTGCGTTCGATCCAGACCCTGTTGGGTCATGCCGACGTCGCCACAACCGAGATTTACACCCATGTTCTGGACGAACGTCTGGCGGAACTGGTGTTGCAGCATCACCCGCTGAGCAAAGACGCCAAGAAAGACGAGGGCTAAGCCCTTGATCCGGCGAGGTGGCATCCCCATAACGGATGCAGAACTCTAACTCTCAAGGACCAATGGAACCCTCACCTTCTCTGATCGACAGCACATTCTGGTTTACCTCTGGTGCTATCCTCCTTTTGCTCGTCTTGTCCGGCTTCTTTTCTGGCTCGGAAACAGCGCTCACGGCCTCTTCTCGCGGAAAACTCAGGACGCAGGCCGACAAAGGATCACGTGGGGCCAAAAAGGCGCTTGAGATCACCGATGACAACGAACGTCTGATCGGATCGGTTCTACTGGGCAATAACCTGGTCAACATTCTGGCGGCCTCGCTGGCGACCGCACTGTTCACTCGGCTGTTCGGTGAAAGCGGCGTGGCCTTGGCGACGCTGGTGATGACCTTGCTGGTTTTGATCTTTGCCGAAGTGCTGCCGAAGACCTACGCCATTACCAACTCTGAAAAAGCCGCGTCAGCGGTCGCGCCAATCATCAGCGTGGTTGTAACGGTGTTTTCGCCCATCGTTGCCGCTGTGCGATTGCTGGTGCGCGGTGTCTTGCGCCTGTTTGGCGTGCAGATCGACCCCGACAGCAACATTCTGGCCGTGCGCGAGGAAATCGCCGGAGCCCTGCAACTGGGCCATTCCGAAGGCGTGGTCGAAAAGGAAGACCGCGACCGTATTCTGGGCGCGCTGGATCTGGGTGACCGAGCGGTGGAAGAGATTATGTTGCACCGCTCGAACATCGAGATGATTGATGCCGACGCCCCGCCCGAAGCGATCCTGAAACAATGCCTGGAAAGCCCGCATACGCGCCTTCCTGTCTTCCGGGATGAGCCGGAAAACATTGTAGGTGTAGTGCATGCCAAAGACTTGTTCCGCGCCATGTATGCGCAAGCCGGTGGCAGCGATGGCGGCACTGACCGTCTGGCCAGCTTTGACATCAGCAAAGTCGCCAATGCCCCCTATTTCGTACCGGAAACCACCACTCTGGACGACCAGATGCGGGAATTCCTGCGGATGCACAGCCATTTTGCGCTGGTGGTCGACGAATACGGATCTTTGCGTGGTCTGATTACGCTGGAAGACATTCTGGAAGAGATCGTTGGCGAAATCGCAGATGAATTTGACATCGAGGAAGAGGTGCCCGTCACCCGCACAGAAGACGGTCAGTTCCTTGTGGAAGGTGCTATGACCATCCGCGACGTCAATCGCGCACTGGATTGGTCACTGCCGGATGAAGAAGCCAACACCCTTGCAGGTTTGGTTATACACGAGGCGCAGATGATTCCGGTCGTGGGTCAGGTGTTTTCGTTCCACGGTTTCCGGTTCGAGGTCACCGCCCGTGAAGGGAATCGCATCACTGCATTGAAAGTGCGCCCGCTTTAAGCCCTAGCGGAAACCGGTGCCCCAAATCCGGGCACCGGTCGTTGTCAAAGCCTTAAGCGAACCAGGTCCGGCTGGCGACGTAACCATCCATCAGGTCGCCGTTCGCATGCGCGGACCAACCCGTCACCTTGTCCGAATACCCATCAATGAACTGGTTGAACATCGGGTTGATCAGACCGCCTTCTTCCCAGACGATCCGGGCCATCTGACCGTAGATCTCTTTGCGCTTGCTCTCGTCCAACTCGGCGCGCGCCTTCAGCAGCAGGGCGTCGAACTGTTCGTTTTTGAAGCGGGTATCGTTCCAGTCTGCGGTGGACAGGTAACCGACGGACCACATCTGGTCCTGCACCGGGCGCCCGCCCCAATAAGACGCGCAGAACGGCTTGTTGTTCCACACCTCGGACCAATAGCCATCTGCCGGTTCCCGCTGGATCTCCAGCGGGATGCCCGCCTCTTGTGCTGACAGTTGAAACAGCTGCGCCGCGTCAATCGCGCCAGCAAATGCCGCGTCTGAGACGTGAAGCACGATGGGTGATCCGTCATGCCCGGATGCCTTGTAATGCTCGGCAGCTTTGGCCAGATCAAACGCTCGCTGCTCCATCGAGTCGTCGAACAGAGGATAGGCTTCGTTGATCGGAATATCATTGCCAACTGAGCCATAGCCGCGCAGCACCTTGTCCACCAGTTCCTCGCGGTTGATGGCGTATTTCAGCGCCAAACGCAGGTCTTTGTTGTCGAAAGGCGCGGTGTCGCAATGCATGACAAAGATGTAATGCCCACGGCCCGACGTCGCGTTAAGCGTTACGCCAGGTGCGCGACCAAACAGCTTGGCGGTGCGTGGCGGAACGACGTTGATCGCGTGCGCCTGACCCGCTTGCAAAGCAGCTGAACGGGCGGTGTCATCGTTCAGAACCAAGATCTCGTGGCTGTCATAGTGACCAACGCTGTCATCCCAGTGGTTGGCGAACTTTTCGAATGCGTAACGCACACCCGGTTCATCCGCGACCACCTTATAGGCCCCGGTCGAGATGCCATCGGCCGGGTTGTCCATGCCGCCACCGGGCTGCATGATCAGGTGATAATCCGACATCAGATAAGGCAGATCAGCATTCGGAGTGGTCAGGGTGATGACCACGTTGTCTCCATCGACCCGAATATCCTCGATCCCGCGCATGATCCCCAGCGCACCGGATTGAGCGTCCTCGTTCGAGTGACGCGCCAACGTCAGTTGAACATCTTCAGGCGTCAGGGTCTTGCCGTTGTGGAACTCAACGCCTTTGCGGATACGGAAGGTCCAAACCTTGCCATCCTCTGTTGCTTCCCAGCTTTCTGCGATGCTTGGGGCAATGCCGCCCTCTGCGGTGACGACGGTCAGCGTGTTACCAAACGCCCGCAGCGCCTTGGCGGTCACATGCGACGCGGACAGGGCAGGATCCAGCGTGTTGGTGCTTTCGCCCCCTTTCAAACCCAGAACAAAGTGTCCCCCTTTCTTGGGCGCGTCCGCCAGACCCGCTTCGGCCCAGATCGTGCTGGCCACAGCTGCGCTCAGGCCCAGGGCCGCAGATTTCGCCATGAATTCCCGGCGGCTCAGCGCTTGGGGGTTGAGATCAAATTTACTCATTTCATTTCCTATCTGAGTGTCTCATGAAGGTGCAGTCGCGCGGCCCTTAGATTGATTCTGTAACAGGCGCGTGACCGACCCCAGGCGCGTCTATCGCGCCGAGCAAATGACTTCCACGACAAGTTTTGTCGCATTTGGCATTGCGCCCAGAAACGCGCTGCGCACACTGGCGGAAATCAATCGGAGGTCCCTATGAAATTGCAAACCCGCGTGGTGGTCATCGGCGGCGGTGTCGTCGGCTGTTCCGTTTTGTATCACCTGACCAAACTGGGTTGGTCCGATGTCATGCTGCTGGAACGCTCTGAACTGACCTCGGGCTCGACCTGGCATGCGGCTGGTGGGTTTCATACTCTCAACGGCGACACCAACATGGCCGCGCTTCAGGGCTATACCATCCGGCTGTATAAAGAACTGGAAGAGATCACCGGCATGTCCTGCGGTCTGCACCATGTAGGTGGCGTGACGCTGGCCGACAATCAGGACCGCTTCGACATGCTGTTGGCCGAACGTGCCAAGCATCGATTCATGGGGCTTGAGACGGAAATCGTCGGGCCAGATGAGATCAAGAAGATCGCGCCTATCACCAATACCGACGGTATCATCGGCGCGCTCTATGATCCTCTGGACGGGCATCTTGACCCCTCGGGCACTACTCATGCCTACGCCAAAGCCGCGCGCATGGGCGGGGCAACTATCGAAACCCATTGCATGGTGCGCGAAACCAACCAACGTCCCGATGGTACTTGGGATGTAGTGACAGACAAGGGCACCATTCACGCCGAGCATGTGGTCAATGCAGGCGGCCTCTGGGCGCGTGAAGTGGGCGCGATGGCCGGTGTCTACTTCCCTCTGCATCCGATGGAGCACCAGTATCTGGTCACAGATTCGATCCCGCAGATCGAAGCGATCATTGATGCAGGTGGCGAACATCCTCATGTGATGGACCCGGCTGGCGAAAGCTATCTTCGGCAAGAAGGGCGTGGGCTTTGCATCGGGTTCTACGAACAGCCTTGCAAACCCTGGGCCGTGGACGGCACGCCGTGGGAGTTTGGTCACGAACTGCTGCCTGATGACTATGACAAGATCACCGACAGCATCGAGTTTGCCTACAAACGTTTTCCGGTTCTCGCCGAAGCTGGTGTGAAGTCTGTAATCCACGGGCCTTTCACCTTCGCGCCCGACGGCAACCCTCTGGTCGGGCCGGTGCCCGGAATGCGCAATTACTGGTCTGCTTGCGGTGTCATGGCCGGTTTCAGCCAGGGTGGCGGCGTTGGCCTGACGCTGGCGCAATGGATGATCGAAGGCGAGCCAGAACGCGACGTTTTTGCCATGGACGTGGCCCGGTTCGGTGATTGGATCAGCCCCGGTTACACCCGCCCAAAAGTGATCGAGAACTATCAGAAACGCTTCAGCGTCGCCTACCCGAACGAGGAACTGCCAGCCGCGCGACCGAACCGCACAACGCCGATGTACGACATCTTCAGCGATCTGGGCGCAGTCTGGGGACAGCAATACGGGCTCGAGGTCGCCAACTACTTTGCCCAAGGGGATGAGCCGGGGTACGAAACGCCTTCATTCCGACGCTCTGATGCCTTTGAGGCAACGGGGCGCGAGGTCCGTGCCGTGCGCGATAACGTTGGCATAAACGAGGTCCATAACTTCGGCAAATACCGGATCACCGGACCAGCGGCGCGGGATTGGCTGGACCGGATCATGGCTGGACGTATGCCAAAACCCGGTCGCTTGTCCCTGACACCGATGCTGTCGCCCAAAGGGAAACTGATCGGCGATTTCACCGTGTCGTGCCTGAGCGAAACCGAGTTTCAGTTGACGGCTTCCTATGGCAGTCAGGCGTTCCACATGCGCTGGTTCCTGCAAAACGCGCAGGATGGCGTTTCCATCGAGAACATCAGCGACCGCTTGAACGGGTTTCAGATCGCAGGCCCCAAAGCAACGCAGATTCTGGCCGCCTGCACCCGAGATGACCTGAGTGATTTCCAGTTTCTTGATGTCCGCCGCATGACCGTTGGCATGACCGATTGTATCGTTCAGCGGGTCAGCTATACCGGCGATCTTGGGTACGAGATCTATTGCGATCCGATGGCCCAGCGGCAACTTTGGTGGACCTTGTGGGAAGCCGGACAAGCGCATGACATGGTTCCCTTTGGGATGCGCGCGATGATGAGCCTGAGATTGGACAAGTTTTTCGGCTCGTGGATGCGAGAATTCTCGCCCGACTACACTGCTGCGGAAACCGGGCTGGACCGCTTTATCTCATTCCGAAAGAACAGCGACTTTATCGGCCGCGCCGTTGCCGAGGCAGAACGTGCTGACGGAACCGCCCGCACATTGGTCGCCTTCGAAGTCGATGCAGACGACGCAGATGTGAACGCTTATGAGCCGATCTGGCTGGACGGTGCAGTGGTCGGCTTCTGTACATCGGGCGGATATTCTCACTTCGCGCAGAAATCCATTGCGATGGGTTTCTTACCTTCTGACCGCATATCCGAAGGCTTAGAGGTCGAAATCGAAATCCTTGGGCAGATGCGAAAGGCAAAGGTACTTTCAACGCCTTTGTTTGACCCCGACGGTGCACGCATGAGGGGATGACACTCCGGTTGACCGGCGGCATTGTGACGGCATGACTGATATTCCCATCATCCTGCTGGCCGCTGGACAATCCAGCCGCATGGGCGGCGTGGATAAATTGATGCAAGTGATTGACGGTGTCCCTTTGTTGACACGATCAGCGCGCAGCGCGCTGCCCGTAGGCCCCGTGTTTGTTGCCCTGCCCCCGAAACCGCACCCCAGATACGAAGCACTGACAGGTTTGGATGTTCAGGTCGTACCTGTCCCGGACGCTTCAGAAGGTATGAACGCAAGCCTGCGGGCTGCAATACGACAGGTTCCGTCAGACGCTCCGGCAGTGATGGTCCTGTTGGCAGATCTGCCGGATCTTTCCAGTACTGATCTGGCTGCAGTCTTGAACGCACGAAATACACACCCCGACTACCTTGTCTGGCGCGGTGCCACTGCAGACGGCAAACCGGGTCATCCGGTGATTTTTGACCGAAGCCTTTTTGATCAGCTTTCAGATTTGCAGGGCGATGACGGTGCTCAGCAGGTGGTGCGGGCTCATCAAGGCAAAGTGTATCTGCACCGCTTGCCGGACCGAAATGCTTTGCTGGATCTGGATACACCCGATGACTGGGACGTCTGGCGCAAAAATCGGGCTTCGAAATAAACACGGCCCGGTCTTGAAGACCGGGCCGGTGCCCAATACAGGACTACCACTTTTCTCAATCCCAAAAGCCTGGTCTGTTCGCCTTCACGACAAACCGACTAAATAGCAGCCAAACCTAAACAAGACCCCCTCGTTAACACGCCGCTAAAACTCTCGGTGACTGAGTGAACCAGCAGCGCCCCCTAGCGCTTTTGGCTCCCCCTCACTTGGGCACCTTCATCCTCACTGATCTGATCCCGCGAAACAACGTAAAATTGGAAGGTATGGTTAACTTAGCTCAACTTTGAATGGTTTTTGAGCAACAACGCTCCATACACCAATCAACCTATGAGGGATCGCACGATTGTACACACGATAACGATTCGAGGTTATGCACAAACTTATTCGTGCTTACACCTCGCTCACGTCAAAGTTTTTTCGTCAAGTCCAGCTAAACGCCTACCTGAGCACAACCATTGAGGGAGCTGCATTTTTCCCCATCCTGTCGACAGATCATTGTCAACAAAACAAAAATAATTCAATGCTTTTGAAAGTTTGACGTCGATTTCAGCAACAATCCTCCGATTCGCGTGCCGACAACCCGGCAATTTCAGCGAATCCCGTATTGACGTCGGCCGCCACAGAACACTGGGTTTGTGGCAAAATTAAGATTTCTTCACATATCCCTAAGGAAAGACCAATCCTGCTGCTGCATCTCTTGTCTCAACGCGCAGTCGCACCTGCGCGACACATACAGGAGACAGAAATGAGCATCCGCAAATCATCGCTTTTACTTCCCCGGACCTCCAACTGGATGGGCATTGGTGCCTTGGGCGCAGCTATGCTGGCGACAACTGCCATTCCATCCATGGCGGACGAGGCGCTGGCAGATCTGGTCGAAACCGTTTCACCATCGGTCGTGACCATCATCGCGGAACAAGAGAACGCACCCGGCGCAACAGCTGGGCAGAACTTTGACTTCGACAGGCATCCGTTTGGTGAATTTTTCAAACGCTTCGGCACGCCCGAAGGCTTCAACGCCCCCCAGCGCGGCCCGGCACAGGGTTTGGGCTCGGGATTTGTTCTGGATGAAGCGGGATACATTGTCACCAATCACCATGTCGTGGACAATGCTTCAACCGTGACCGTTCGGCTGAACGATGACCGCACCTTCGAAGCCGAAGTGATCGGAACGGACCCACTGACCGATATCGCTGTGTTGAAAATCGATGCAGATACCGCGCTTCAGGCCGTTGAACTGGGCGACAGTGACGTCATCCGCGTCGGCGAAGACGTCGTGGCCATCGGAAATCCGTTTGGTCTGAGTTCAACCGTGACCACCGGTATCGTCTCGGCAAAGGGACGCAACATCTCGGAAGGCCCCTACGCAGAGTTCATTCAGACGGACGCAGCAATCAACAAAGGCAATTCAGGTGGCCCCCTGTTCAACATGGATGGCGAAGTTATCGGCGTGAATTCAGCCATTTATTCACCCAGCGGTGGATCGGTGGGCCTGGGCTTTGCCGTGACGTCGAATATCGTCGAACACATCACCACCGATTTGCGTGACGATGGCCAAGTCAGCCGCGGCTGGCTGGGTGTTTCTATCCAGAATGTCAGCCCGCAACTCGCGGCAGCCTTGGGGATTGATGCGTCATCCGGTGCATTGGTGTCTGACGTGGTTGCTGACAGCCCGGCGGACGGTGTCCTGAAGCAAGGTGATGTGATCCTGTCTTTCAATGACGAAGCTGTCGACTCAAGCAGTGATCTGCCCATTCTGGTTGGCACAACCAAAGTTGGCACGGACAGCACCTTGATCGTTCTGCGTGACGGTAAAGAGGAAACGCTGACCGTGACCGTCGGCCAACACCAGGCAGCGTCTGCTCAGGCCGACGCGCCGGTCGAAGCTGAGGTTGCAGGCACAACGCTGGGCGTCACAGTCGCCCCGCTGACCGAAACGGTGCGCGCCGAGACAGGTGTCGCCGAGACCGTCGAAGGCGTTGTGGTCACAGACCTGAAACCGGACAGCCCCGCCGCAAAGGCCGGTCTGCAGCGCGGTGACGTGATCGTCAAACTGGGCAACCAGGACACGTTCACACCTGACGCGTTGAAGGCTGCGCTGGATAGCGAAAAAACCGATCCGGCCCTGGTGCTGATCAATCGTGGTGGCAGCCAGATCTTCGTCGCGGTGGAACTGGCCTGACCTTGAACACGCGCGCGCCGCTTGATGGGGATTTTCGGCGCGCGCCTCACCCGGCGGAACAGAGTTGTCCACTATCCGCCGGGCTTGCCGGGTGCATGCCCAGCACCCGGCAAGATCCCCCGAATTCAATGTGCATCACCTAAAAATTGTGTTTAAATCCCGATAGAAAGGAGCCCGACCATGAGCCGCCGTCTGTTGATCGTGGAAGATGACGCTGACACCAGGGACTTTATCGCCAAAGGCTTCGGCGAAGAAGGCTATGTGGTTGAAACCGCGGAAGATGGCCGCGAAGGGTTGTATCACGCCACGGATGGAGGGTTCGACGCCATAGTGCTGGACCGGATGTTACCCGGTCTCGACGGGCTGTCATTAATCAAGTCTCTGCGCGCGGCCGGGTTGAAGACACCGGTTCTGATGCTGACTGCCATGAGCGCTGTGGACGAACGGGTCAAGGGCCTGCGCTCGGGCGCGGACGACTATCTGGTTAAGCCTTTTTCCTTTCAGGAATTGCACGCTCGGATCGAAGCTCTGCTGAGACGTCCGCAGGAATCCGAGGAAACGCCAACACTCACGTGCAAAGACCTTGAGATGGATCTGTTGACCCGAAAAGTCACCCGCGACGGGCATGAGATTACGCTCACCCCACGCGAGTTCCAGATTCTTGAATTTTTTCTGCGTCGCAAGAACCGCGTGGTGTCACGCACCATGCTGCTTGAAGGCGTTTGGGACTATCACTTCGACCCAAACACCAACGTTGTCGATGTCCACATCTCGAAGCTACGGAGGCAATTGGATGAAGGCGGCGACGCCCCGTTGATTGAAACCGTTCGCGGTGCGGGCTACATGATGTCTGATGGATAACCTGCGACTATCACTTAACAATTCTCGTACACGGCTGGTCGCAACCAGTATGTTTCTCAGCACCTTCCTGACTGCGTCGGTGTTGGCTTTGGTCTACGTCACAGCAAACCGAAGCATCGAATCCGAGACACGCTCAGTCGTTTCAGCTGAACTGACGGGACTGGCGGATGAATATGAAAGACGTGGTCTGCTTGGGTTGATCACGGCAATCGAGCGGCGGCTTCCAAGCGCTTTTGAGCGAGACGCGCTTTACCTTTTGACGGATCGGATGGGCGTCAAGCTGGTCGGTAACCTGAAATCCTGGCCCGTAAATGTGGCGGCAGGCAGCGGTTGGGTCGATCTGGAGCTGCGCCGCGCCGACAATGACCAGCTTGTCCCGGTATCCGCCGCCTCTATCCGCCTGCCCGGCGGGGAACGTCTGCTGGTTGGGCGCGATGCCGCCACACGCCAGCAGTTTGATCGCGTCCTGTTCAGGTCGGTCGCATTGGCACTGGGAATCGCCTTTGTGCTGAGCGTGATCACCGGCTGGCTGTTTACGCGCCTGGTCTTTGCACGTCTTTCGGACATTGCCAGTACGGCCGAAAACATCGTGTCAGGTGATTTGTCCAAAAGAATGCCCCTGCGCGGGACCGGCGACGAATTCGACCAGGTTTCGGGAACGTTGAACAACATGCTGGATCGGATCGAGGAACTGATCAGCAACCTGCGCACCACGTCGAATTCCATTGCGCATGACTTGCGGTCTCCGCTCTCACGTTTGCGCCAGCGTGTCGAGGCCCTGTCAGAACCGGGCAAAACCGATCTGGAGCGAGAAGTCGACATCGCCCGTGCAACAGCAGAAATAGACCACGTGCTGCGTGTTTTGGCGCAACTGACCGAGATTTCGCGCGCCGAGGCGGGGCTTGGGCGCGAGCAGTTCGAAACCATCGACTTGCAACACCTCGTCGGCGATGTTGTGGAACTTTATGACCCGGTCGCAGCTGATCAGGGTATTACACTAGAAATCAGTGGCTCTGCCCCCCCGATCGAAGGGCACCGCCCGCTTTTGTCACAAGCCCTGTCTAACCTGCTGGAAAACGCGATGCGGTATGCGCCTGCGGGCTCGACCATCACAGTGTCGATGGATGCCACGAACGGGTTTGCCTGTCTGCATGTTCGTGACCAGGGCCCGGGCG
This sequence comes from Ruegeria sp. BHSB064, assembly GCF_059613205.1. Classification (NCBI taxonomy): domain Bacteria; kingdom Pseudomonadati; phylum Pseudomonadota; class Alphaproteobacteria; order Rhodobacterales; family Roseobacteraceae; genus Ruegeria; species Ruegeria sp. BHSB064. The sequence goes on along the minus strand of NZ_JBXWSB010000003.1, from coordinate 76,145 downwards.
TCCCACCCGAAGAACTGGATCGCCTGCAGCTGCCTTTTGTAACTCTTGACCCGGCACGGACCGAGCGCAACGCTGGGCTGGGTCTGGCATTGGTCGCAGCGATTTCGCATATGCATGGCGGGAAATTTGCAGCCGAAAACTGTGACCCCGGTCTGAAAACAACGATCTTTCTGGCGCAGAAGCCCTAAGCCGGGATACCGTTTGTCGCCATTGTCTTGTTTTTATAGCGTTTGTCTTCCGTTACATCCGCCCCAAACCATTTCGGTGGCACAAAAGCTTCAGCATCTTCTACTGAACTGAACTCGACCTCAACCAGACGCAAAGACGCCAGATCACCGGAAAAAACATCCAGCTCAAACCTGAGCCCACCCTTCAAGTGTCCGGTGAAGCGCTCTTTCTCGACGCGGCGACCTTCTGTTTCGGGCCAGAAGGTATCAAACTGTTCTTCCGTAATCTGCGCCTCACGCTCAACTCGGACCAGCCCACCGCCGCCTTTCAAAGTCAGGTAAAACGCATCGTTTTTTTGCCTCAACCGCAACTCAGTCGAGTCGTCGGGTGCCGTTAAATAGCCCTGTCGCACAACCGCTTTCTGCGCATTGCTTAGGTCCGGCAAGTCTGCAACCAGAAACTTGCGTTCGATTTCTTTACTCATTTGGCCGAAACTACTCCGTTTTCCAATTCGTCGAACAGCGCCTCGTAGGTTGCACAAGCCACGCTGCGCCCGGCATAGGTGCTGACCGGGGCACGGTGCTGACCCATTTTTTCTATGTCCGCCGCAAATGGCACCGTCGTCTGCAAAAACCGTTTAGGATACAGCTCGCGCATCGACATCATCGTTTCCTGATGCAGAACCTTCCGCTGCTGGACCATCGAAAAGAAAGCCCTCAGCTTTTTCTTGCGCAGCTTGTGTTCGTCGAAAAAACGCACCAATTGATCAAACGTTCGCTCGGACAGAGTCGTGGGGATGACGGGAACAACAATTTCATCCGCCGCCTTAAAGATGTTTTCTGACAGGGTCGAAAAGTTGGGCGGGCAATCCAGGATGATCACGTCATAGTCACTGCCGGCCGAAACCAGTGCCTTTTTCAGGCGCGAGCGTTTGTTCCGCATCCGGGACAGGAACACATCGAAATCGCGGAAAGTCAGGTTTGCAGGCAGCACGTCCAAACCTTCAAAGTCGCTGGCCCGGATTGCCTTGGTAAACCGTTCTATATCTTCGAAAAACCGCGCGTCCGTCAGTTTCTTCGATGGCTTCACGCGAAAGTAGAAGCCCGACGCGCCTTGAGGATCGAGATCACACAGCAGAACCTGTTTCCCTGCCTGCGCATACGCATAGGCCAGGTTCACCGAGGTTGCGGTTTTACCGACACCGCCCTTGTTGCTGTAGCAGGCAATGATCTTCATCCCTCACTCCTCATTGTGGTGAAACAAACTGCGGAACAAATGTTGGGTTTCAGCGTTGTCAAAATGCTGGAAACTGGTGATGACGCGGCTGCGCTCGAACTTTTGACGTTGATCCAGCACGGCAATCAACCCTCCTACAGCCAGACCAATCTGTGAATCCACGCGACCCTGCGCGTTGCTTTGCTGCGAGACAAACGTCAAAAGCGCCTCTTGCTGCACCGAATAGTCATTAAAAAGGCCCAGGTTATCTTGCAGCTTTTTCAGAGGCTTGAGGATCTTTTTGAATGCCTTTCCGTCAAAGAGCGGGGCAAAGAACTCCATCAAATAGCGCAGTTTCTTGCAATCAATACGCAGGTCATGGACCGTCTCATCCGGAGTGTCATCGGTGATGCTACGCGCAATTTTACATACCTTGCGATAGCGTTTCCAGATCAGCGCACAGGCATAATCATAAGCGCCCCGGTCCGAATTTGGCCCGGGTTGCAAATGAGCGGTGCCGTCAAACTTTTCGATCAGCCGGTTCATCGAGGCGCTGTAGTCACGACTGCGCAATCTGCGAGACAAGCGCGACAATTCCTGTTTGCGCTCCTTCTGAAACTGGTCAAACATCGCCTGAAGACCCACATGAAGGTTTGCGGGGATAAGGTTGAAATAACTATCTTTTTCCAAAAGATACACGTCCAGATCGCGCAGCCGCCCGGTTGGCGCCATAAGGTCGGAAAAAACGCGTTTCAGTTCGGTAGTCTGGTCCTCGGAAAACACCCCTTTGAACAGGCTGACCACAGACCGGATCTTACGCAATGACACACGGTAATCGTGCAGAAACTCTGTATCAATATCGGCGACTATACCCTCTTCGTTTTGCCGGGCAACCTTCAGATAGGTATGGATAATATCCGTCGCCACTTCGAGCGAGGGTTCGGTTTTCTCAAGTGCGATCTCGGGCTTTGCCCGGTAGGTCACCAAGCCCGGAAACAAACCCGCATACAACGCTTCAACATCCTGCGCGCAGCCCGGCAGTTCGACGATTGAAGAGCAGACCTTTTGATAAGCGCGCTCATAACCGCGCAACCCGTGCAATCGAACAACCGTAGCCTGCCCCGAGGCTGACGTCATAGACCAGATCACCCCTCTGACCTGTGTCTTTTGCAGTTCGTCCAGCACAACAAGAGTGCTCTCTTCCAGCTGACCGCCCCCAATCTGCATCAGGGCTCTGAGCTTTGGAAAATCGTGCATCGCTGCCCGCACTTCACCGTCATGCAGGTCCTGAACGAACCGTCCTTTACCCATGCCGTTCTGGGACAACGGGCGCTGATCTTTTTGCAGCAAGTGCAGTGCACCACCGCTTTCGATCAGCACTTGACCTGCTGCGCGCTGGGTCTGGTCATGGCAATCCAAAATCGAAAAAGGCTTGCTTGTACCTTTTGGCTCAATCACCAAAGTTAAGCTTGGCAAAGAGGCCTCAAGAGCTTTCTTGTCCATCATCGAGGAGAGAAAGAACAGGTCTTCAGACGGCACGGTCACTCCCCCTTCTGTCGATCCTTCCTTGGTCTTTTTGTGTTCAAACACCCGACCCTCCGCGAAAGCCCTGCCTCATGCAAACGCAAGCGTGGGAAAACATCAAGACATTCCGTTTTGACCAAACGTAATCCTCGGGTGACAGGGCTGCGGGATGAACGTAAAACGAACGCATGAGCGACCCTGTTTCATCGATCCGAAACCTTGGCCCGGCTTTCGAACAAGCCTGCGCCCGTGCAGGGATTCATTCGGCGGAAGAGTTGCGAGAGCTAGGGCCGGACGAGGCTTATGCCCGTCTTTTGCGCGCCGGAACCAGAGCCCATTTTATCGGTTATTACGTGCTGGTAATGGGGTTGCAGGGCCGTCCGTGGAACGACTGCAAAGGCGAAGAAAAGAAAGCCCTGCGTCAGCGCTTTGACGCGATAAAGGCAGGCAATAGCGCCGCACCCGAAAACCAGATGATTGCCGATCTGGACGCCATTGGCGTGCGCGTTGCACCAAAAGACCTAAAGCAGGTCTGAACAAAAAGGCCGCCCCAATTGGAGCGGCCCAATGCTTTGGCAGAAGCGGTGACTTAGCCGACCAGTTCGATGCCCGAGAAGAAGTATGCGATCTCAACCGCTGCGGTTTCAGGTGCGTCCGAACCGTGGACCGAGTTTTCGCCAACCGACTCGGCAAACTCGGCGCGGATGGTGCCGGGTGCTGCGTCTGCGGGGTTGGTTGCGCCCATGACTTCGCGGTTTTTCGCAATGGCGCCTTCGCCTTCCAGAACCTGAACTACGACCGGAGCCGACGACATGAACTCGCAAAGTTCGTCATAGAACGGACGCTCGGCGTGCACTTCGTAGAACTTGCCGGCTTGTTCTTTGGTCATATGAATGCGCTTTTGCGCGACGATGCGCAGGCCGGCCTCTTCGAACTTGGCGTTGATTTTGCCAGTCAGGTTGCGGCGGGTTGCATCGGGTTTGATGATCGAGAATGTGCGTTCCAGTGCCATGTCGGCCTCTCCTTACAATGTGGCGCGGGGCCCGCGCCGAAATCCATCGCGCGCCGCGTATCACGGTCTTTGGCTTAAGAAAAGTGTTATGATGGCCCGTTCACCGCTTTGGGGTTCAGAATGTGTCGGGCAGAGGGTCGATCCGGTCGAGACGACGTACATACAGCACCGCAAGCAACCCGGCTAAGCTGCATGCCCACATCATGCCCAGAACCAGAAACGGCCCGTTTTCTGGGCTAACAAACGCACCCGTCATCGAGGTCAGGATCGCACCCAGCGCCACCACCATCGCGCCAGACAACCCTGCTGCGCTGCCTGCCAGTTTGGGGCGCACGGACATGACCCCTGCCGAGGCATTGGCGTTGGTCAGCCCGTTGCCGAATCCCACACATATGGCCGAGCCGAAGAACACCCAGACTGACCCAGTGTCCCCGAGAAACAGAAGCAATCCGAGGAATGGCCCGGTTGAGGCCACAATCCGTCCGATCAGGATCATTGTCGTCAGACGTGTCCGCGCCGCGATCCGACCAGTGACGAAGTTACCCACCATGAACCCGCCGGTAATAATCCCGATGCCAAGGCCCAACATCGCAGGGCTCAGATCGAACCAAGCGGCGGCGACCAGAGGCGCGCCGGTGATGAAGCTGTAGAACCCTCCAATTGAAAACGACGCGCACAAGGCGTAACCCCAGAACCTGCGGGCGCGAAACAGATCCGGATACTCGTGCAGTTGGGCTGTAAAGGTAGAAGAGCGGTTCATGTTGGTCTCGCCCATGTCAAACCACAGCAAAACCAGCACCCCTGCCCCCAGCACCGTATAAAGCACAAACCCCGAGCGCCAGCCAAAAAGCATATCCAACCCGCCGCCCAGCATCGGCCCAAGCATTGGTGCCAACGCCATCGCCATCGCCACATAACCCAGTTTGCTGGCTGCCTCGTTCGGCGGATACCGGTCCCTGATAGACGCGCTGGATAGAACCGACCCGGCCACCACGGCAGCCTGCACAAGTCGAAAACCTAGGAAAATCCAGATCGACTCGGCCAGTGTGCATCCGATTGAGGCGACGACGAAGAACGTCATGCACATCAACAGGATGGGCCTGCGCCCGAAGCGATCAGACAGCGGCCCCATGATCAGTTGCAGCACGGCTGAAACCGCCAGATAACCGGCAACCGACAGGTTCATCAGGCCGTAATCCACGCCGAAATCTTCGCTCATATGGGCCAGCGACGGCAGGAACATGTTCAGCGACAGCACCGACAACGCAGTGGCAAAGATCAACGTGATCAGATGAGGGGGCGTGTGGGCCGCGCGCATGGGAAAAACCGTTCAGAAAAGCAAACGACACAGCGCTAACACATTGCATGAGGCTTGAACATGCCAAGCCGCTGGCGGCGGCATCACGCCTCTGCTAAGAGCGGCCCATGCTACGGATCGAAGACATCACCTATGCCGTTGAAGGCCGCCCTTTATTTGACGGCGCTAGCGCAACCATCCCGGACGGGCACAAGGTTGGCCTTGTGGGCCGCAACGGCACTGGAAAGACCACCCTGTTTCGCCTGATCCGGGGGGAACTGGCGCTGGAATCCGGCAACATCTCGGTCCCCAAACGCGCGCGGATTGGCGGTGTGGCGCAAGAGGTGCCTTCGTCTGACGTCTCGCTGATCAACACGGTTCTGGCCGCCGATACGGAACGCAGCGCTTTGATGGCCGAAGCCGACAGCGCCGAAGACCCGGCCCGCATTGCCGAGATCCAGACCCGGCTGGCCGATATCGACGCCTGGTCGGCCGAGGCACGGGCGGCCTCGATCCTCAAAGGCTTGGGCTTTGACGATGAAGATCAACTGCGCCCGTGTTCCGATTTTTCGGGCGGGTGGCGGATGCGTGTTGCTTTGGCGGCGGTGTTGTTCTCGCAGCCCGATCTGCTGCTGCTGGACGAACCGACCAACTATCTGGACCTTGAAGGTGCTCTGTGGCTGGAAAGCTATCTGGCCAAGTATCCGCACACAGTGATCATCATCAGCCACGACCGAGGTTTGTTGAACCGTGCTGTCGGCTCGATCCTGCATCTGGAAGACCGCAAGCTGACCTATTATGCCGTGCCGTATGACAAGTTCGCCGAGCGGCGCGCTGAACGTCTGGCGCAGGCGGAATCCGAGAACGCCAAGGCGAAGGCACGCATCGCGCATTTGCAAAGCTTTGTAGATCGATTCCGTTACAAGGCATCCAAGGCCGTTCAGGCCCAATCTCGGCTTAAGATGATCGAGCGTATTCAACTGGTCTCAACCCCGCAAGAGGCCGCCCTGCGCGCGTTTTCCTTCCCTGAGCCCGAAGAACTGTCGCCGCCGATCATCCAGATCGAGGGCGGTGTGACCGGCTATGGCGAGACTGAGGTTCTGCGCCGCCTGAACCTGCGGATTGACCAGGATGACCGGATTGCCCTGTTGGGCAAGAACGGTCAGGGCAAATCGACCTTGTCCAAGCTTTTGTCCGACCGCCTGCCCCTGATGGCGGGCAAGATGAGCCGTTCCAACAAGCTGCGCATCGGCTATTTCGCACAGCATCAGATGGATGAGCTTTATGTGGACGAAACGCCATTGGACCACCTGCGCCGTCTGCGTCCTGACGAAGCGCCGGGCAAGTGGCGCTCGCGGCTGGCGGGGTTCGGGCTGAACGCGGATCAGGCGGAAACCGAGGTTGGTCGATTGTCGGGTGGTCAGAAAGCACGCCTTTCGCTGCTGATTGCCACGATTGATGCGCCGCATATGCTGATCCTGGATGAACCGACCAACCACCTTGATATCGAAAGCCGTGAAGCACTGGTCGAGGCGCTGACAGCTTACTCCGGTGCGGTTGTGTTGGTCAGCCATGACATGCACTTGCTGAGCCTTGTCGCGGACCGGCTTTGGCTGGTCTCGGACGGGACGGTCAAAGCGTTTGATGGCGATCTTGAAGCGTACCGCACCCTGTTATTGGCGCGCGACAAACCGGTCAAAGAAAAGCCGCAAGTCAGTAAACCCAAACGCCCCTCGCGTGAGGCAATGCTGGCCTTACGGGCCGATTTGCGCAAATGCGAGGACCGGATCGAAAAACTGACGGATATGCATGACAAGCTTTCGGCCAAACTGTCGGACCCGGCTTTGTATGAAGACGACAAGATCAACGATCTGGAAACCTGGAACCGCAAATTCGCGGAAGTAACCGAGGCGATGCAAAAGGCCGAAGCACTATGGGTTGCTGCGGCAGAACGGCTGGAACAGGCAGAAAACGTTGCATGATGAAGCCCGTCTTTGAAACCAAGGCCATGATCGCAGGCATGCGCCCCGCGCTTCAGCCGGGCGAATTTGCATTTGTTGTCTGGCCACAAGAAGAAACCTGGCCCGAGGGTGCCCGGGCAAGCTGCATTGAAGCAGAAGGTCTGTCGCTGATCATCCCCGTTGGCGCCGCACTGCAAGACGCGGTGCCCATGCGCTGCATCACACTGCAGGTTCATTCGTCGCTTGAGGGCGTGGGCCTGACCGCTGCCGTTTCGACCGCCCTTGCGGAAAACAACATTCCTGCAAACATGGTTGCCGGGTATCACCATGACCACGTGTACGTTCCCAGCACCTTGGCTGAAAAGGCTTTGGCTGTTTTGAAAGAACTTCAGCAAGGGGCTAACCGATGATCGACCTTGCCTTTTTCATCACCGCGTTCACGACCTTGTTCGTGGTCATCGATCCGTTCGGCACAACTCCGATTTTTGTCGCGATGACGCAGGGCATGGATGCCCGCACGCGTCGCATGACGGCCTATCGCACCTGTGCCGTGGCCTCGGGCATCCTGATCGCCTTTGCAGCCTTTGGTGAGGCGGTTCTGGGCTTTGTCGGCATCTCGATGGAGGCGTTCAAGGTTGCGGGCGGCGCGCTGCTGTTCCTGACCGCGCTGGACATGCTGTTCGAACGGCGCACCAAACGGCGCGAGGATCGGGCCGAAGAAGAAGAACACCCGGATCCGTCTGTTTTTCCTTTGGCCATTCCTTTGGTGGCTGGACCCGGGTCGATTGCGACGATCATCCTTCTGGCTGGTCAGCATCCGGGTTTTCTGGGCATCGCCGAAGCAATCTTGGTGATGCTGGCCGTAATGGTCGTCGTTTTGGCCTTCTTCCTGTCGGGTGGTCTGATCGCACGTATTCTGGGCAAAACCGGGTTGAATGTGCTGACCCGGTTGCTGGGGATGCTGCTGGCGGCTTTGTCGGTGCAATTCATTCTGGATGGCCTCAAGGCCTTTGGTTTTGCGTCTTAAACCCCCATATAAACAGTACGTAACTTTGGTGGGGTGAACCACATGGATGGCGGCAGCTTTGGACAACTGGTTTATCTGGTCATACTTGGCACAGTGCTGGTGTTCTGGTTCATCTCGTACAATCGCCAGTCCCTGAACAAGACGTTGCAACAGGTGATGGCCTGGGTGTTCATTTTTGTCGGCGTCATCGCGATTATTGGTCTTTGGGAAGATATTCGTTCAACGGTTAGCCCTGCTCCGCAGATGACCGTTACTGGCGAAACGATTGAGGTGCCCCGCGCCTATGACGGCCACTATTATCTGCCCGTTTTGGTCAATGGTGAGCCGATCAACTTTCTTGTCGACACCGGTGCCAGCCAGATCGTCCTGAGCGCACAGGACGCAAAACGTGCAGGTATCGACCCGGATCAACTGAATTACTTTGGGCGCGCTCTGACCGCCAATGGCGAGGTGCGCACCGCCCCGGTCCGGCTTGAAACCCTGACCGTTGGCCCCATCACCGATCAAAACGTATCTGCCTGGGTTAATGAGGGCGAATTGCACAAATCTCTGCTGGGGATGGATTACCTGCATCGATTTTCCAATATCCAATTCGCAAACGGGCGCATGATCCTGTCGCGCTGACCTCTTCGGGGCTGCATTCGATCATTGAGAACAAAATAAGAACATGCTAACCTGCACGCATGGATGCTCATCTTCTTGATCAAAAACCCGCGCGCGCTGCTCCGGGGTTAAACCTACATAGTCAAATCACCTTGCAACTGGGCCGCGTGCACGAGGCATGTGGCCCTGCCCGGCGCAGTTTTGCCATGTGGTTGGCCGGTCAGGCGCAGGGGCCCGTGCTGTGGATCTCGCCCGCGTGGGAGCCTGGTCAGCTGAACCCGGACGGGATGATGCCCTTTGCCGATCCGGCCCGGTTCATCTTTGTCCGCCCCACCCGCGCCGAAGATCTGTTGTGGTGCATGGAAGAGGCGCTGCGCAGCGGGGCGATCCCGTTGATCATCGGCGATCTGCCGGGCGCGCCGGGTCTGACACCGGTGCGCCGGATGCATCTGGCCGCCGAACAGGGCGGCACGATGGGGCGGGCTCCGCTTGGCCTGCTGCTGACACCTGGTGACGGTGGTGCGCAAGGGGTCGAGACGCGCTGGCATATGGCTGCCGCCCATCAGGGCGAGGCCCGGCGCTGGACCCTGACCCGCCGCCGCGCCCGTGCCCTGCCCCCCGTCACATGGCAGGCCACCATGACCGCCGCCCGGTCTGGCCTGCACCTCAAGCGCACCGCGACCAACGAAGCCCCGGCCTGAAAAAGCCGCGATCACGCAATGTTTGATTGGCCCGTCACAGTGCACGCCCTAGCCTTCGGGCATGACAGTATTGAACCGACGCATTTTCCTTGCCGGGCTGGCGTCCCTGCCCCTTGCCCGACCGTCGTACGCGACGCTCAGCCCCTACGTTCTGTCGACAACAGACACCAGGGTCGGCTTCAGCTTCAATCTGTCGGGCGTAACGCAGTCGGGATCCATGCCAATCCGATCCGCCGATGTTCACATCGACACGCGCCAACTGCAGAACAGTCAAGTCTCGGTTGTGCTGGATGTCAGCAAGGCCCGAACACGGTTGCCTTTTGCCCGAATGCCCATGCTCAGCCCCAGTGTACTGGATGCCAAACAGCACCCAACGATCCAGTTTGTCTCAGCGAAAATTGAGCTTGGCGCACAGGGGCGCATCTCAGACGGGGCCCGCATTACGGGGGACCTGACCGTACGCGGCGTAACACGGCCCATCACGCTGAACGCCAATCTGTACCGGCAGGCAGGCACGGCGGCCGACGATCTGAACACACTTTCCATCGGCCTGACCGGGGCCCTCAACCGGCATGACTTTGGCGCGTCTGGCTATCCTGATCTGGTTCGCGACACCGTCGGTCTGGACATCCATGCCGAGATCAGCCGCGCAAGTTGACTCACAAAGCGCAAAAAACGACTCGATAAAGTCGAATAGATGCGCGCATTGTGCGGCAATGACGCCAATCTGAGATCACTATGCGCACCATCATTTCCTTTGCCGCCCTTTTTCTTTCGGCCATTCTGTTGCAGCTGTCGACCGGCGGGGTTGGTCCCCTTGATGCTATTTCCGGTATCACGCTGGAATTCACGACCGAGCAGATCGGTCTGCTGGGGTCAGCCCATTTTATCGGCTTTTTTGTCGGGTGCTGGTGGGCGCCGCGCCTGATGGGCAGTGTCGGCCACTCTCGTGCTTTTGCGGTTTGCACCGCTTTGGGCGCGATGGGATTGATCGGCCACACCCTGACCGAAAACCCCTATATCTGGGCGGTTCTCAGGATCGCTTCGGGCACCTGTATCGCGGGATGTTATACCGTGATCGAGGCATGGCTGAACGCCAAAGTCACCAATGAAACGCGCGGCCGGGCCATGGGAACCTATCGGCTTGTGGATCTTGGGGCCTCGCTGGGCGCACAGTTGATGATCGCGGTGCTGCCGCCTGCCTCTTATGTGTCCTACAACCTGTTGGCGATCCTGTGCTGTGCCTCGCTGCTGCCCCTGACCCTGACACGTGCCAGCCAACCGCAGACACCGAATACGCAGCGGTTGCGACCCAAGCTTGCCTGGGCCTGTTCCCCGCTGGCTGTGGCTGGTGTAATCGTCTCGGCGCTCAGCTCTGCGTCCTTCCGCATGGTAGGCCCGGTCTACGGGCAAGAAGTCGGTCTGGGTGTGGATCAGATCGCGTTCTTCCTAGCCTCGTTTGTCATGGGCGGGGCGCTGGCGCAGTACCCTTTGGGCTGGCTGGCCGACAAATATGATCGTCGCTGGGTTCTGATCTGGCTGTCCGCAGCGGCTGTTCTGAGTTGCGGGTTCACGATGGCCGCCAGCGGGACCGGGACACTTGGGGTGATGCTGGCCGCCGGGTTCTTTGGACTGACAACGTTCCCGATCTTTTCACTGTCTTCGGCCCACGCGAATGACTTTGCCACCAGTGACGAACGGGTCGAACTGTCTGCGGCCTTGATGTTCTGGTACGCCTTGGGCGCAATTGCATCGCCCTATATATCCTCAACGCTGATCCAGCAGTTCGGGCCCGGTGCATTGTTTGCCTTTGTAGCCGTTGGACATCTGGGGCTGATCATCTTTGGTCTCGCGCGGATGCGCTCGCGCCCAACACCAGAAGAGCGGACGAACTATGTCTACTCCCCGCGCACATCCTTTACCGTTGGGCGGATGCTGAAACGATCCCGCGAAGAATAGAAAAAGGGCCGGGAAATCCCCGGCCCCTCATTTTTCTTGTTGGATTTATTGCTGGGTCCGAGGCGTTTCACCCTCGACAATTTCAGCCGTATCCGAGGGCTCGGGTGTCGCCTCAAGCGCGCCGTTCACCACGCCGCCGACACCGTTTTCCATCGACAGGCCCAACTCCTCGCCCAGTTTCTTGAGCGCGGGCATCTGCACAGCCATGCCCATGATCGAATCCAGCGCCTGATTGACCACCGGCTTGTCGCTGTTGGCCGCGCCACCGCCCGAAGCACCGGTACCGATCCCACCGACCTGATGGATCTTGATCGAGTCGATCTTCTCGGCCGGTTTCACCATTTCCGAGATGATCGACGGCATGGTTTCGATCCGCGCCATATCGACCTTCATGCGGATCTGCGCAGCGGACAGGGCATTGTCGGCTTCAACAATCGCGCGCTTACCTTCCGCTTCGGCCAGCATGTCGTTCTTCTTCGCTTCGGCGCGAATGTTCAGCGCATCCGCTTCGGCCTGAGCTTCTTCACGACGCGCTTCGGCACGGTCGGCGGCAGCCTCTTTCTCGGCCTGCGCGGCCAGTCGGATCGCGGTCGCCTGACGTTCGGCTTCACGCGTCGCTTCGATCAATACGATCTGTTTCTGGCGTTCGGCCTCAGCCACTTCGCGTGCGGTCACAACGGCTTCGGTCGCCTTTGTCGCCTCGGCCCGCGCGAGGTCAGCAGATGCACGCGCACGGCTTTCCTCTTCCGATTTCTGCGCGATGATGATCTGACGCTCTTGTTCCGCCACTTCGATCTCACGTTCTTTGGCAATCTCGGCATCGCGGATCTTGCGCTCACGCTCGATCTCGGCCGCGCGAATGGCTTCTTCACGTGCGATCCGGGCACGTTCGGTTTCACGCACCGAGTCTTCGGTCCGCGCCGCAATCTCGGCCTCTTGCGCCACGCGCAGGGTTTCAACCTTCTGGGTCTGCTCGATCCGCGCTTGCGCCTCGTCCTGCTCGATCAGCAGTTTTTGACGCTCGGCTTCCATCGCGGCACGGCGTACTTCAACCTCGGCATCCGCATCAATCTGCGCGCGCTCTTTTTTCGAGGCCGCAATCACCTCGGCCAGTTTGCGCATACCCACAGCGTTAAAGGCGTTGTTCTCATCCAGTGCTTCAAACGGCGTCTGGTCAAGCGCAGTCAGCGACACGGATTCCAGCGACAGACCGTTCTTCAAAAGGTCCTCGGACACGGCATTCTGCACCTCTTGCACAAAGTCGGCGCGGTTTTCGTGCAAACCATCCATGGTCATCTGAGCGGCCACGGCACGCAGGCCGTCGATCAGTTTACCTTCGATCATCTCGCGCAGTTGTTCGACGTCAAAAGTGCGTGAGCCCAGTGTCTGTGCGGCGCGGGCGATGCCCTCTTCTGTCGCCATAACCGAGACGTAAAACTCGACGCCCACATCCACACGCATGCGGTCCTGAGTAATCAGCGCGGCTTCGCCACTGCGCTGCACTTCAAGGCGCAGGGTTTTCATGTTCACAGGGCTGACCTCGTGCAACAGCGGCACGATCACGACACCGCCATCCATGATGACTTTTTTGCCTCCTGCCCCGGTTTTCACCAGGCTCACTTCGCGGGTCGCGCGTTTATACAGGCGGCCAAGTATAAGGCCGATGAATAACAGGACGGCCAGAATGGTGACGACCGTAATGGCCAGGAATGAAATTTCCATGCAAAATCCTCCGATTTAAGAGTTGGTAAATTGGTTAGTCCGACAAGCCGACCAGAACGAACCGGTCCTGCCGTCGATCACGCAGCACCAGAACTTCGGTGCCTTGCTCAAGGATGTCTTTGTCTTGCAGCGGCTCGGCGCGCAGGTGATGGGTGTTTCCGAACCGGTCCATAACGCGCACCTCAGCGGGGCGTCCGCGAGACGCCGTCCCTTGTGAGATCACACCGCGGCGGCGGGCCAGCATCCGTTCGGACATCGCCTCGGTCTCGGTCTTTGGCAACAGGCGGGCAAAGACCGTGCCAAAGCCGCGCGCAAACCACAGACCAAAGGCACCTGCCGGGATTGCGGCCATCCAGCTAGGCAGGTCAAAGCCCAGAAAATCGCGCAGCGCCAATTGCAGGCCGATGCCCGACAGACCAAACCCCGCCAGCAACACAACAAGCCAGATCATGAATGGCACCTTGCCAATCCCCAACCAAGCCATCGGCCCGGCAGCAGCGGCATCAGGAACGTCCGTCTCAATCTCGGCCAGTTCGAATTCGCCTAAATCAATGTCGGCATCGATGTCGAGATCGAAATCCGCGACATCCAGATCCGGGACGTCTACAGCGTCCAGATCGACTTCGCCTTCGCCTGCCAGCAGGCTTCCACCCAGCACCAGAGCGATCAGCTCCAGGGCCAGCAGGCCAAACAGCAGCGCAAGCGCCATGGTAAAGGGCACAAACGCACCCTCAAGCAGGAAGTCGAACATCAGCAATGTGCCCTCGTTATTGTATACTTTTGTATACATTTAATATGGTTTACGATTGTTAAATTACAAGAGGTTGTGATTCTGTTTTCAACCTATGGGTAGTGTCTGCGTCCTTCGGGCTGCAATCTGTATTCCAACGATGGGCCGTTTTTTGGTGGGATCGTGGCATTTCAGGGTAACGATGCAAAACCCGGCCTTTTGCTGACGGATTACATAAGGTAGACGGGCGCGCAGACAGTTACGTGGACACGCAAAATGGCTCGGATTCTCATCACCTCGGCGATCCCTTACATCAACGGGATCAAGCACCTCGGCAACCTGATCGGCTCGCAATTGCCTGCCGACCTGTACGCACGCTACCAGCGTGGCCGGGGGAATGAGGTCATGTTCCTGTGCGCCACAGATGAACACGGCACGCCCGCGGAACTCGCGGCGGCCAAAGCCGGTAAGCCCGTGGCCGAATATTGCGCAGATATGTACGCGGTTCAGGCCGATATCGCCAACCGGTTCGGCCTCAGCTTCGATCACTTTGGCCGCTCGTCCAGCGAACAGAACAAACGCCTGACCCAGCATTTTGCGGGCAAGCTGGATGAAGCGGGCCTGATCCGCGAGGTTAGCGAGAAACAGGTCTACTCTAACGCAGATGGTCGTTTCCTGCCCGACCGCTATATCGAGGGCACCTGCCCCAATTGCGGGTACGACCGCGCGCGTGGCGACCAGTGCGAGAACTGCACCAAGCAGTTGGACCCGACCGATCTGATCGACCCGCGCTCTGCTATTTCCGGCTCGACCGATCTTGAGGTGCGAGAGACGAAACATCTGTATCTGCGCCAGTCGGCGATGAAAGACCAGTTGGACGCGTGGATCGACAGCAAGTCCGATTGGCCGGTCCTGACCACATCAATTGCCAAGAAGTGGCTGCACGATGGCGACGGTCTTCAAGATCGGGGCATCACCCGCGATCTTGACTGGGGCGTTCCGGTCAAAAAAGGAGATCAGGACTGGCCCGGCATGGAAGGCAAGGTCTTCTACGTCTGGTTCGATGCGCCCATCGAATACATCGCCTGCGCCAAGGAATGGGCGGATGCCAGCGGCAGAACCGATGCCGACTGGGAGCGCTGGTGGCGTACCGACAAGGGCGCGGACGACGTGCGCTATGTACAATTCATGGGCAAGGACAACGTGCCTTTCCACACCTTGTCCTTCCCGGCCACCATCCTGGGCACAAACTCGCATAACGAAGATACCGGATCATCCGAGCGCTGGAAGCTGGTCGATTACATCAAATCTTTCAACTACCTGAACTATGATGGTGGCCAGTTCTCGACCAGCCAGGGGCGCGGCGTGTTCATGGATCAGGCGCTTGAGATCCTGCCCGCCGACTATTGGCGCTGGTGGCTGCTGAGCCATGCGCCCGAAAGCAGCGACAGTGAGTTCACATGGGAAAACTTCCAGCAATCGGTGAACAAGGACCTTGCCGATGTTTTGGGTAACTTTGTCAGCCGCATCACCAAATTCTGCCGCTCGAAGTTTGGCGAAGCTGTACCGGAAGGCGGCGCCTATGGGGAACGCGAAAACGCCCTGATCGACGAATTGACCCGCCGTGTCCGCGCCTATGAAGGCCATATGGAAGCGATGGAAGTTCGCAAATCCGCGCAGGAACTACGGGCGATCTGGGTTGCGGGCAATGAATACCTTCAAGCTGCGGCCCCATGGTCGACCTTCAAGGAAAACCCTGAACAGGCCGCTGCTCAGGTGCGTCTGGGTTTGAACCTGATCCGTCTTTACGCTGTACTTAGTGCGCCGTTCATACCGGACACCTCGGCCCGTATGCTCAGCGCCATGAACACACTGGACACGGGCTGGCCCGAAGACGTAGCCGCGGCATTGGACGCCCTGCCCGCCGGTCACGCATTTACCGTGCCGGATGTTCTATTCGCGAAAATCACAGACGAGCAACGCGAAGACTGGCAGGAAAAATTTGCAGGCACACGCGCCTAACCCTCTTTCAGTGCAATCAAACTTCGGGGGCCTTTTTGGCCCCCGTTTTGCTTGCGGGCGAGTGCGAGGCAACCTACTAAACCAGCTAAAGCGCTGAAATATTTTGCGCTGACTCCAGCCGGTTCCGGATTCATCGCGCTTGAGAAACTACCGCAAAAAAGTCATCCTGACATTAAGCTCTTCCGACTCGGGCCTCCAATACGGTGCGCCCGGAACTAATTTTTACCGTCACGCACGAGGCTTTCGCCATGTCCCCAGCACTTTTTTCTTCCACCCGGACCAGCAGGCCATTGGCCGCAGCGTTTGTGCTGTTGTCTGTGGGATTGGCGTTCCCACTCGCCGCCCAGGAAGAAAGCGCGCCTCCGAAAGTGTCGATTTCGGCAGCTTACACCGAAGAGATTACCGACGAAGCCACATTTATCGGCCGCGCCGAGGCGATCAATAACGTCGATATCGTCGCCCGTGTAAATGGGTTTCTCAACAGCCGCGAGGTCGAGGATGGCGCAACCGTCAAGGAAGGTGATCTTCTGTTCACGATTGAGCCCGACCTCTATGAGGCCACGCTTGAAGCCCGCAAGGCCGATCTGAACCGAGCCGAGGCAAATCTGGAATTGGCCAAGGTCGATCTGGCCCGGAAAGAAGAGCTGTATAAACGCGACGCCACACCGGAATCGGAACGCGACATTGCCCGCGCCAACGAACTGGTGGCTGAGGCCGAAGTCAAAGCCGCAAACGCAGCGATTCAGCAAGCCGAACTGGACCTGAGCTATACGCAGATCCACGCGCCGTTCGATGGGCGTATCGGCAGCATCACCACCAGCGTGGGTGACGTTGTGGGACCAACAAACCCACCGCTGGTCAATATCGTGAGCGAAACGCCGATCTACGTAAACTTTTCGCTGAACGAAAAGCTGTTTACATCGGTTTTGCAAACCTATGGCGAAAGTTCCGCGTCATTAGCGGAAAGCTCGCAGAGCCCCAATGTGCATGTCATTCTTCCTAATGGAACCGAACTGGATGAGGTTGGCCGGATCGTGTTCGTCGACAACCGCATCGATCCATTGACGGGCGCTATCACCGTCCGGGCGCAATTCGACAATACCGACCGTCTGATCCTGGATGGTGCCTTTGTGAACGTTCAGATCGAAGCGCTGGAACCCACCTTGCAGGTACTGGTGCCTCAGGCCGCGCTGCAACGCGATCAGCGGGGTGAGTTTGTTCTGGTGGTCAACGACCAACAGATGGTCGAGCAACGCTATATCACCACCGGCGACACGGTTGGTACCGCGATCATTGTAACCGACGGGCTGCGTGAAGGCGAAAGTGTGATTGTCGAGGGCCTGCAGCGGGTCCGTCCCGGCGTGGCCGTTGACGCGGTCGTGGCCTCTGAGCAGCCGGGAGAGTAACTGATGTTCTCAGCCCTGTTCATCAGCCGGCCAAAGCTGGCGCTTGTCATTTCGTTGGTGCTGACCATCATGGGCGGCATCGGCTATATGGTTCTGCCCGTCGCGCAGTTCCCCGATATCACGCCACCGGTCGTCAGCGTTACAACCACTTATACCGGTGCCAACGCCGAGACTGTTGAAAACACCGTCGCCGCACCAATCGAAGCGCAGGTCAACGGTGTGGACGACATGATCTACATGACGTCCACATCTTCGGACAACGGATCTTACTCGCTGAACGTCACTTTTGAAGTCGGCACCGACCCTGACATCGCTTCGGTGAACGTTCAGAACCGCGTTGCGCAGGCCATGTCATCATTGCCAACCGAAGTAACGTCTTCGGGTGTGGTCACGCAGAAATCCTCGACCAACATGCTGATGCTGGTCACGCTGACCTCGCCCAATGGCACCTATGACAGCGTATTTTTGTCGAACTATGCCTCAATCAACCTGCGTGACGCGCTGGCGCGTGTGCAGGGCGTGGGTAAGGCGGACGTCCTGACCAACCTTGAATACGCCATGCGGATCTGGATGGACCCGGACAAGATGGCAGCCCTGTCCATCACACCGGGCGACGTCATCAACGCGATCCGCGAGCAAAACATCGAAGTGTCTGCGGGGTCCATCGGTTCTCCTCCGGTCCCTGAAGGGCAAACCTTTCAATATACAATCAAATCCAAGGGTCGCCTGACGTCGGCGGATGAATTCGCGGACATTGTCATCCGTACCGGGGCTGACGGCGCGATCGTACGCGTCAAGGACATCGCCCGGACGGAGCTTGGGGCGCAATTCTATTCGGCCTCAGGCTATTTCCAGGCTGTTCCGGCCACGGTGATTGGCATCTACCAAGCGCCCGGTGCGAACGCGCTGGCGGTGTCCGAGCGTGTGCAGGCAGAGTTGGAACGCCTGTCCCGCGCGTTCCCGACTGACGTGGAATATGAAGTGCCGTTCAACACCACCGACTTTGTCGAGGCATCCCTGAACGACGTTGTCTCGACCCTGATCCTGACCTTCATCCTTGTGATCTCGGTCGTGTTTATTTTCCTTGGCAGTTGGCGCGCGACGGTCATCCCTGCGGTCGCCATCCCCGTGTCGCTGATCGGGACATTTGCGTTCCTTCTGGCCTTTGGCATGTCGCTGAACACGATTTCGCTGTTCGCGCTGGTCCTGGCCATCGGCATTGTGGTGGATGACGCTATCGTTGTGGTCGAGAACGTTGAACGTATCATCGCAGACGAAGGGCTGCCCCCCGCCGAAGCAACCCGCAAGGCGATGGGCCAAATCACCGGCCCGGTCATTGCAACCACGCTGGTTCTTCTGGCCGTGTTTGTGCCTGTGACCTTCATGCCCGGCATCTCGGGGCGACTGTATTCGCAGTTTGCTGTCACCATTTCGACCGCAGTTGTGATTTCGTCCATCAACGCGCTGACGCTATCGCCTGCCCTGTGCGGTCTGGTTCTGCGGGAACGTTCAGGCCCGCCCAAAGGGCTGCTGGCGGTGTTCGAAGGGTTTATCGGTACGATGCGAAACGGCTATGTCGCAATTGTGCGTAAGCTGCTGGTGTTTCCTGCCATCGCGCTGGCCATCGTCGTCGGTCTGGGTCTGGGCACCGGCACGATCATGTCGAACACATCGGCCGGGTTCATCCCGCTTGAAGACAACGGCTATCTCTTTGTTGACGTTCAACTGCCCGACGCCGCCACTCTGGAACGGACGGAAACCGTGACGGCGCGTCTGGACGATCAGATACGTGAAATCCCCGGAGTCGCCAGCACAGTTCTGGTCAACGGGTTCTCGCTTCTGAACGGCACAACCACCAACGGTGCCGCGATCTTTGTGAACCTCGATAACTGGGCGGAACGTCAGGAAGAAGACCTGAGCGCCGATGCGATTTTGGCCAAAGTTCTAGCCATCGCCAACGCCGAGTCCGCGGCCTCGATCGTGGCCTTCAATCCCCCGCCCATTCAAGGTTTGGGCATGTCGGCTGGTGTTGAAATGGAAGTGCAGCAGACAGGCGGCGGCTCGCCACAGGATCTGGCCTCGGCCGTGGGATCATTCGTATACGCTGCGAACCAGCGACCCGAGATTGCGCAGGCCTACACCACGTTCCGCGCCAACGTACCGCAACTTTTTGTCGATCTTGATCGAGAAAAAGCCAAGACGCTAGACGTTTCAGTGGCCGAGGTTTTCCAGACGATGCAGGCACAGCTGGGGTCCTACTATGTCAACGACTTCAACCTGTTTGGTCGCGTCTATCGTGTGATGATTCAGGCAGATGGTTCTTATCGGGACAATGTCGAAGACATTGCAAACCTGTATGTCCGGTCGCAAAAAGGCGATATGGTTCCGCTGGGTACGCTGATTGATGTGGAAAACGTGCTTGGTCCGGTTCTGCTGAAACGCCACAACCTGTTCCGCTCGGCCACGGTAACGGCAGTGCCCGCGCCGGGTCTGTCCAGCGGTGACGCCATCACGGTGATGACGGAAGAATCTGCAACCGCCCTTCCCCCCGGCTATGCGTTCGAATGGACCGGCACGGCGCAGCAACAGCTGGCCTCGGGCAGTTTGGTGATCATCATCCTTGGGCTTGCGATCCTGTTTGGATACCTGTTCCTGGTCGGGCAATACGAAAGCTGGTCGATGCCTGTTTCGATCCTTCTTTCCGTTGTTGTGGCCCTGTTCGGGGCCGTGGCAGCCGTGGCGATCGTTGGCAGTGACATCAACCTCTACACGCAGATCGGGATGATCATGCTTGTGGGGCTAGCATCGAAAAACGGCATTCTGATCGTCGAGTTTGCGATGGAGCAACGCGCCAAAGGTTTGTCGATCAAAGATGCCGCGGCAGAGGCTGCTTTCCAGCGGTTCCGCGCTGTGATGATGACAGCCTTGTCCTTCCTGTTGGGTGTTGTTCCCCTTTTGGCTGCAAACGGCGCGGGTGCCGCCAGCCAGAAGGCGATTGGTGTTGCCGTGTTTGGCGGCATGCTGGCTGCAACCGTGATCGGTGTCATCGTGGTGCCAGTGCTCTACGCGTTGATGCAAAGCACGCGAGAATGGTTGAAAGGCAGCAAGAACGATCCCGGCCCGTCCGAAACCGCCGCATGATCCCTAAAAAAGCCCCGCAGCAACAGCGGGGCTTTTTTCTTAATGCGATCTTTCGCGCCGACGTCTGGCGATGTCGTGAATCACCTGTTTTGCGTCGACGGGTGGTTCTTGTTCGACCCTGCGATACTCCGACCCGTCCTTGCGCCGCGTGAGCAACCCGCAGGAAATCATCGTGCGGCGCAAAGTTGCAGGATCGTCAAAACAATGTTCGGCATTGAGGCACGCGTTGACCTCGGCCTCATGCAAGGTCCTGCCTGACGGGACTGCGGCCCAGAGCGCCCAAAGCGAAAGGGTTTGCACAGAACGCTTCGATGGCCACTGCGTCAACCTGCCCTCTGTGTCGAACAGATGAAGTGTGCGTTCAACCAAGCGGGCATTCGGCGCTGGTGGATCGGACCGGTTCTGCAGTCTGCGGCTGGCGGCACTGTCGGCCCGCATATGTTGCACGTTCTGAAACCCGGCTGCGCGCGCGACCATGTTCATCAACGTCAGGTGCGAGGGGCTCGCGTCTCCCAGCTGGTTGGACAAGGTCCGAACGAAGGGGGTCAGATCATCAATATGTAAGGGGACTGGCGTTTTGCTCATGACACATCCACATTGGGCGTTCTGCGCATTCGTTGGCCGCTGACCTGACGAAGCAACGCCCTGCGTGTTGCAATGTCAATCATGTCTCTCAGGCAGGTTTAGCACTCTGAACCAGAGCAGCGGCGCCTCGGTGTCTGCCGACCGTGACCATGGGCTAACACAACAGGAGTCCACCGCCAAGGGTCTTGCGACCCCTGTCACGCGACGTTGCGCTCGGCCATCCAGGCATCGATCCGCGCGATCTGATCCTTGTTCAGACGAAGACCCAGCTTGTTGCGCCGCCAGACAATGTCATCAGCGGTTCGGGCATATTCCTTGTCGATCAGCCAAGCGACCTCTTGCGCCGTCAGGGTAGCGCCAAAGTCTTCGCCCAGATCAGCGGCCTGTTTTGAGCCGCCCAGAACATCACGCGCCTCAGTGCCATATGCGCGGATCAAGCGTGCGGCCCAGGCGTCGGCGAGGAACGGATATTCTGCAAGAAGGTCGCTTTTCAGGGTGCCGACGGCATTTACTGGAAAGTCGCCTCCGGGCAAAGCGACACCTGCTGTCCAGGGACCGGGCAGGTCCGGAAAGAACTCGGCCACCTTCTCCAGCGCGCTTTCAGCAAGCCTGCGGTAGGTGGTGATCTTGCCGCCAAACACGTTCAAAACGGGTGCCCCACCCTGCGCATCGACTTTCAGGGTATAGTCGCGCGTCGCCGCAGTGGCGCTGCTGGCCCCATCGTCATACAGCGGACGCACACCGGAATAGGTCCATACAACATCATCGCGGGTCACGGCGCGTTTGAAGTATTTCGACGCGAAGGCGCAGAGATACTCCTGCTCAGCCTCGGTACAAACTGGCTTGGTTGACGGGTCCGAATGATCCTGATCGGTCGTGCCGATCAAAGTGAAGTCCTGTTCATAGGGAATGGCAAAGATGATGCGGCCATCTTCGCCCTGAAAGAAGTAACACTTGTCGTGATCGTACAATTTCGGAGTCACGATATGGCTGCCACGTACCAACCGAACACCCTCGCGCGAGTTCACGCGGATCTTGGTCTGGATGATGTCGCCAACCCACGGACCGCCCGCGTTGATCAGCATTTTCGCCTTTATCACACGGGTCTGGTCGCTGTCGCGATCCCGCACGGTCACTTCCCACAGATCGCCCACCCGCTCGGCGGATATCACCTCGGTCCGCACCATGATCTGTGCACCACGCGCCTCAGCATCCCGCGCGTTCAGAACCACCAGCCGGGAATCCTCGATCCAACAATCTGAATACTCATAGGCTGTCTCGAACTTATCCTGCAGAGGCTCCCCTTCCGACGTCGAGCGCAAGTTCAGAGACGTGGTTCCGGGCAGAATTTTGCGCCCGCCCAGATTGTCGTACAGGAACAAACCCAACCGGATCAGCCATGCCGGACGCCGCCCCCGCATCCACGGCATCACTGTGCTGAGCAAGCGCGATGTTGGCGTCTCGGAGTCAAACCGCATATCCTTGTGATACGGCAAGACAAAGCGCATCGGCCAGCTGATATGCGGCATGGCCCGCAGCAGAGTTTCACGCTCGATCAACGCTTCGCGCACCAGACGGATTTCAAAGTATTCCAGATACCGCAACCCGCCGTGAAATAGCTTGGTCGAGGCCGAAGACGTCGCCGATGCCAGATCATTCATTTCCGCCAGCGCCACCGAAAGGCCCCGCCCAGCGGCATCTCGGGCAATGCCGCAGCCATTGATGCCACCGCCAATGATGAAAAGGTCGTTGATCTGGTCTTCTGTCGACTGCATGTCCAATGATTCCCCGCCAGGCATGATCAGGCGCATTAGCCAGAATGTTCTTCGTATGGTCAATGTTTATGTTCGTTTATTTTCTTTTTGCAACGCTGGTATGAAAACTTCGCAGCGCTTCTTGCCAAATTCACCTAAAAGAACAAAAACGAAAGGGCGCATTACCTTGGACCCACCCCATGTCTCTTTCCTTTCGCCAATCCGACATTCTGGATATCGCCAGCTCTGAGGGGCGCGTCACGGTTGAGGGGCTGGCCGAACGTTTTGGCGTTACCGTACAAACGATCCGGCGCGATCTGACGGAACTTGCGGATGCAGGCAAGCTTGACCGGGTCCATGGCGGCGCGGTTTTGCGGTCTGGTGTCTCTAACATCGGCTATGAAGATCGCCGTGCCCTGAATGCAGATGCCAAAACCCGCATCGCAAAAGCCTGCGCCGAAGATATTCCGGATGGTGCGTCGATCTTCATGAATATCGGCACCTCAACCGAGGCTGTGGCCCGGCAATTGCTGAACCACAAGAACCTGATGGTTGTGACGAACAATATGAACGTCGCCAGCATCCTGATCGAAAACCCGGACTGCGAAATCGTGATGGCCGGTGGCGTGCTTCGGCGGGCTGACGGCGGGCTGATCGGAAACTTGACTGTGTCGACGATCCGGCAATTCAAGTTCGATTTGGCCATTATTGGATGCTCGGCCCTTGATGGTGACGGTGATCTGCTGGATTTCGATTTTCAGGAAGTTCAGGTCAGCCAAACCATTATCGCTCAGGCGCGACGCACCTATTTGGTCGCAGATCAATCGAAATTCCAACGCTCTGCTCCGGCTCGGATTGCCTCGCTCAGCGAGATCGACAGTTTCTACACCGACAAGCACCCACCCGGCGAGCTGGGCCAAAAATGCGCAGACTGGAATACGGCGCTGCACATTGCCAATTGACGTAATTTATCCGTGTCTTTTTCCTGCCTGTTCTTGCCAGACGAGTATTGGCCTGACAGTATCGTCCCAAAGTGATCATTGCAGGGATGGGGAACCTGGGCGGTGATGCACCCGAGTCAGGTTTTTCTGCCAAGCCCGGTGACAAAAAACGCGCCGACCAATCCCCAGAAAACAACCAGCGGGACCCGCACCCCGGCAGGAGGCAAAATGGGACTATTGGGCCAGCCCTTGGGCTATTACGACTACCTGACATTTGTAGCATTGATCCTGCTGCTTGCAGCGGTGATGGCTGTATTTTTGTTCCTCATGGGGCTTCCGGGACGGATCGCGATCAAACGCAATCATCCCCACGCCGAAGCCGTCAAGATCATGGGATGGATGGGATTTCTGGCCGTTGTGCCCTGGGTCCACGCCTTTATGTGGGCGTTCCACGATGGTGTCACCATCGACATGCGCCGTGGCCCGGACGAAGAGAAAGACGCCATTCGCGACGAAATCAAACGTCTGGGTGGCAAGGTAAAGCCGGAATATCAGGATCGTCTGGACACAGACGACACCAAGCAAGGCTAAGGCCGAAGGAAAGCAAGACCCATGTTCGTCGCCCTTGGCATCACTCTTTTTTACATCATTTTTGTCTGGCTCATTTTCTTCAAGCTGGAATTGCTGAAATTCAACATTGCCTGGGGCATCGTCTCGTTCTGGGTGGGTGCACACCTGCTGCTGATCTTTCTGGTGGCGTTGCGCTTCTTTCAGCCCTTTTCGGCAGACAGCCATGTGGTGCGCTCAACGATACAGATCGTGCCCAAACTGACGCAGCCCACGATTTTGACCGAGGTACTGGTTGAGCCGAACACTCAAGTGACCAAGGGTGACCCGCTTTATCGCTTCGATGACACTGTGTTTTCTCTGGCAGTTGACAATGCCAAGGCGCAACTGGTCGCGGCCGAGCAGAACGCGAAAATTCTGGAACAGGATGTCATCGCCAAAACCGAAGCTGTTGAGCGGGCAAATGCCCAACTGGCCTATGCCATAACGGAACAAGCCCGGTACGAAAACCTGGTCCCTGCCGGCGGCGCACGACAGGACGAGCTGGACCGTTGGAACGAGCAGGTGGCCGAAGATCAAGCCGGCGTGAAACAGGCCGAGGCCAATCTGAACAAGGCACAGCTGGCGCTGGAGTCGCAGATTGACGGTGTGAACACCGGCATTCTCCAAGCGCAGGCGCAACTTTCCGAGGCTGAGTATTTTCTGGAAAACACCACCATCTATGCGCCTGAAAACGGGATGATCGTCTCGCAACAGGCGCGTCCCGGCCTGGTTGTCGGTGACGTCCGCCTGGGCGCGATTGCCAGTTTCGTGACCGAGGACAACCCCTATATCCTTGCAACATTCCGCCAGCAGAACCTCAAATTTGTCGAGCCGGGTCAAGAAGTTGAGGTGGCACTGGATCTTTATCCCGGTGAAATTCTGACCGGCAAGGTCGAGGCAATCTGGTGGGCGACCCGGCAAGGGCAATACCTTCCTTCGGGACGTCTGCCCGGTTTTGAATTGCCCAAACTGCCGGGTCGAATTGCGGTGCAGATCACTGTCGACTTACCCGAGGGGCACACTTTCCCAGCGGGCGGCCATGCCGCTGTTGCGATCTATACCGGCCAGGGAAAGAGCTTTGAGTTCCTGAGGCGTATCAACATTCGCCTCTATTCCTTTGCCAACTTCATCCGACCGCTGGATATCTGAGGATGCGCGCCATGACACTCCGCCGGTTTCTGGGAACTGCCGTTTGCGCTGCTACTCTGGTGGCTTGTGCACCAGTGGGACCGGATTTCGTGCGCCCGAACTCTCCGGTCGTAAAGCAATGGATCGAGGTGAATAACCCCAGCACCGGCCAAAGCGGCCTGACATCACGCAGCGCACCCGTGGTGAAGTGGTGGGAGACGTTCAATGACCCGACCCTCAACAGGCTGATTGCGGAAGCTTACGCGCAAAACCTGACCCTTCAGGTTGCCGGTGCGCGTGTGTTGCAGGCCCGTGCGCAGTTAGGCATCGCGTTTGGTGAGCTTTACCCGCAATCGCAGGCCATAGGCGGGTCGTTGCAGCGCCGACAAATCAGCGACAATCTTGGACCCATTGCCGATATCAACCAAATCATCCCGCTGGATACGGAATTTTCGACTTCGCAAGTCGGCTTCGATGCCCAGTGGGAGCTGGACGTCTGGGGCGCACAGCGGCGCGGTGTTCAGGCCGCACGATCCAATCTGGCACTTCAGGTGGCCAATTACGACGACGCGTTGGTGACGTTGACCGGGGACGTGGCTGCTTTGTACGTCAATATCCGCGCGTTACAGGAATCTTTGGCGGTCGCCCGCGAAAACATCAAGTTGCAGCAAGACTCTGCGGACCTGACCCAATTGCGTTTCAACAACGGTATCACTACCGAGTTGGACGTGCAGGAATCCACCGCCCTTCTCAACAACACCAAAGCTTTAGTGCCCGAGCTGGAAAGTGACCTGCAACAGACCAAAAACGCCCTGGCCGTGCTGCTGGGTGTCACGCCATCCCGAATGACAAGCTTGTTGGGGAATTCCGGCCGTATCCCTTCCGCGCGGACAAATGTCGCCGTGGGCGTGCCCGCCGAACTTTTGCGCCGCCGCCCGGATGTGCGGGCCGCGGAACTGGCCGCAGCAACGCAATCGGCGCAGGTGGGCATCGCGATGGCGGATCTGTATCCGCAATTCGTGCTGTCGGGATCGATTGGCTTGCAGGCTTCGGGCGGGCGCGACCTGTTCAGCGGCAACAGCACCACCGGTCTGGCCAGCGCTGGTGTGGTCTGGAACGTGCTGAACTATGGCCGTATCAAGAACAACGTCCGCGCGCAGGATGCCGCCTATCAGGCGCTGATCGCCAATTACCAGAACACCGTTTTGACCGCGTATTCCGAGGTTGAAAGCGCCATGGTCGCTTATGCACAGGCGCGCAAACAGGTTGGGTTCTATCAGCAAAGCGTCGACGCCTCGCGCAAGGCGGCTGAGATTGCGGTCAGCCAGTACACGGACGGCATTGCCAGCTATTCGCGAATTCTGAACACGCAAACGGCCCTGCTGCGTTCGCAAGCCAATCTGATCGAAGCGCGCCAGCAAGTGTCCAGCAATCTGGTCGCGGTGTACAAGGGGTTGGGCGGCGGATGGCAGATCCGTCAAAATCAGGAGTTTCTGCCTGAGACCGTATTGGCCGAAATGGCCTATCGTACCGACTGGGGCGATCTGCTGCAAAAAACCCCAACCGGTGCCAGTCTGAACTGATCCTACTTTGTCAGCCCGCGCAGCCCGCCCGAGATCAGAATGTTGACCTCATACAGAATGCGCGGCGCGGCCAACCCGCCGGGGCTGGCCAGATAATTCGGGCTCCATTCCGGGTCAAACTTCTGTTTGAAGCTGCGCAAGCCTTCGAAATGGTAAAACTGTTCGCCATGCTCATAGACGAACCCGCCTATCCGGTTCCAAAGCGAGGCATGTTGCCGGTTTTCGATGCCTGAAAACGGCGCGGCCCCCAACGAGAACCAGTGAAAGCCCTGTTCCGCGCCCCAAACCATCATCTCGGCAAACAAAGCGTCCATGACAAAGCTGGGGCTGTCCGGCTCATACCGCATCAGATCCAGCGACAGTTCGGATTTGCTACCGCCCTGGAACAGGTTGGCAAACGCCTTGATCTTACCTGTGTTTCCATCGCGCAATACCGCATGGTCGAAATACGACAGGTACTGATCGTCAAATCCCCCTAGCGCAAACCCCTTCTCGGCCCCGGCCTTTTGCTCCAGCCAATGATCTGAAATCTCGCGCAGCTCAGGTAATACCGGCGCCAGTTTTTCCTTTGGAATAATCTCGAACACATAACCTTCCCGCTCGGCCCTGTTCTTGGCCTGCCGGAACCGTTTGCGGGACTTTCCGTCCAGCGAGAAATCTTGCAAGGGCACCCGGGCGACCTCGCCGATTTTCAGGATCGACAAACCCAGATCCAGGAAGGTCGGCAGGTATTTGGTCGACACGCTGTAGAACGCACACAGCTTTCCTTCACGATCCGCCATTTCCCGAAGCTGCCAGATCAATTGGCGGCCTGCGGCCTCATCCCCCACCGGTTCCCCTTTTGAGATCACCGCGTTGCCGGTGTCGGCATAGGCGATAAAGGCCGTTTTATCCGGTGAGATCAGGAACTGCTTGTCGCCGGTCAACGAGATCTGGGACTCGGTATCCTCACTTTCCATCACAAGCCGTTCGACGACCTCGGGGATTTCGGTGCGTTGCGGTGTTGGAACCTCGCGCCCGAACAGAGAGTTCACGGCCACAACGCCAACGATCACAGCCACAACAAGGCTCGATCGCAAAAAGCGTGAGGCGTCGCCGTTCCAGGCAAATTCCCACCACAGTGCGTTTTGGTATTCGACGTGGGAATACGCGAACAGACCAATCCAGAAGATCACGGCCAGCAACACAACAACACTGATCAGCCAAGGGATGTTCAGACGGAAAATCGATGCCCCGCTAACCCTGTAAAACGCCCCCCGAAACAGGGCCAAAAGGCCAATCGTTCCCAACATCGAAACTGCTTCGTGCGTGTCCAGGCCTTTGGCAAGTGAGGCAAAGAACCCAGCCACCATCAAAAGCATCGCGACCACCCAGGCGCGATAGAGCTTGCGAAACAAGCCGCGCGACACCAGCAACAGTAAAACACCAATGGCACTTCCGGCCAGGTGCGATGCCTCGACGAAGGACAGCGGCAGAACATCCTTCAGAACGCCAAGATTCTGCGATCCCGCAGGCAGCGCGCCCGAGACCAGCAGGATCACCCCAGCCACCGCCGCAACTCCAGCGGCAACAATAGGTACCAAGGGGCGAATGGCCCGGTACACCCAGGTCGCCGCACCGCTGATCCGGTGGCGTTGTGTCAGTGCCGAGGCCACGGCAATGGACAGGCTGGCAATGGCGAATGGCAGAAAAGTATAAACCACACGATACAGTAAAAGCGCGGCAATAACGTCGGATCGTCCCGATGCCCCCAGCCCGGCAATCAGTGTCGCCTCGAACACGCCAATCCCACCCGGTGCATGGCTGAGGATACCTACAGCAATAGCGGCGATAAAGATCGTGAAGAAATACGGGTAGCCAACCCCCAGATCGTCCGGCATCAGGACGTACAGCACCATGGATGCGCCGAACAGATCACCGATCGCGGCCAGCGTCAGAAGGCTGGCGAGTTTTCCGCCCGGCAGGTTGAACCCCACACCGGCCAATGAAAACCGCCGTCCACCGGTGGACAACCAGATGAAGAGGACAAGCAGCCCACCCAGCAGGCACAGCCCGATGGCGGTTTCCACTGTTGCGCTGACCGGTACCACCTTCGAGATGCCGTCGGGATGAAAGGTCAACAACAGACCCACTATCAGAACCAGACCCATCCAGAACGCGACCCAAGAGGTCGCAATCACCCCGGCCACGCGCCCCAGATCCAGACCAAGCGATGCATAGATCCGATACCGGATCGCCGTTCCGGTGATGTAAGAGAAACCGAGGCAATTTGATACAGCATAACCGCTGGCTCCTGCCATTCCGGCCACCGGCAAGGGCACTTTGCCATCAGCCACGCTCTGCACAGCAAACACGTCGTAAAGTGACAAGGAAAAGAAACTGAACGCTGTCCAGCACAGCGCAATGAACATCAGTTTCCAAGACGTCCCAGCGATGTCGTTCTGCACATCTGACCATTTCACATGGGCCGACAACTCGTGCAAAACCGTCAGGGCAATGCCTGTTACGACAATCGGTATCGCGATGCGCAGCCAGGGCTTTTCCAAAATCGCCGTAATACGTTCTGCCCATTGCAAGGCGAGCGGTTCGTCAGATTTCTGCGAAGTGGTCATGCTGCACGTCCCTGCCTGTTTGCAAATCCAATCGATCCAGCGATTGCTTTGTCATCTTTTGCCCAGAAACACTGGCACAAATTGTTTTCATCTCAAAGCGCTAGAGCCGCCCTTTTCGTGTGGACAGCAGCAGATTCGTCTCGGACCGAGTGATGCCGTCAAAGCGGCGGATCTGAAACAGAACTTCATCCAGTTCGGCCAGGGTTTCGGCAGAGATCTCGGCGATCAGATCCCAACTGCCATTGGTCGAATGCACCGCCGTAACTTGCCGCAGCGCCGCGATCCGCGCCATGACACGCTCTGTCCCGCGCCCTTCAATCTCAAGCATCATCAAACCACGCACCGGGCTTTGCGCCAGATCCCTTCGGGTCAGAACAGTGAAGCCGACAATTTCACCGGACTGTTTCAGCCGTTGCAACCTGCTGCGCACCGTGGTGCGCGTGACGCCCAGCGTTTCTGAAAGCTCAGACAGGCTGGCGCGCGCATCACGTTGCAACGCATTGAGCAATCGATTGTCCAAATCGTCCATATCGTTTTCTCATAAAGGACTTTCCTGACCCATTTTGAGCATTTTGCTGCCTTCACGCAAGACACTCTGCCAGCCTAAATGAGCATATGGACATGAAGACTATCATATTGGTGGGCGTCCCCATGGACGCCGGAAAACGTCGTCAGGGATGCCGGATGGGCCCGGACGCTTATCGTGTGGCCGGGCTGCAAGAGGCTTTGACCGATCTTGGCCATACTGTTCAGGATCAGGGCGATGTGAGCCCGGAAGAGACCGGCCTGCCCGACCACCCCCATCTCTATTCTTTGCCGGAATGTGTGGGCTGGACCCGCGCCCTCAGCACGGCGGCGCAGGCCGCAGCGTGTCAGGGCATACCTATTTTCATGGGCGGCGATCATGCGTTGTCCATGGGTACCGTCGCCGGGATGGCCGCATATGCGGCACAGGTCGAACGGCCTCTGTTTGTGCTGTGGTTGGACGCCCATAGCGACTTTCACACACCAGACAGCACAGGCAGTGGCAACCTGCACGGAACACCGGTGGCCTATTTTACGGGCAGACCCGGTTTTGACGCTTTTCCCCCCCTGTCCGCCACGGTTCCAACGGACCGCGTTGGCATGATCGGCCTGCGGTCCGTCGATCCTGCTGAACGTTCAGCACTCGAACAGGACCACGCCATGCTGGCCGACATGCGCAGTATTGATGAGCATGGGATAAAGGCACCTCTGTTGGCTTTTCTGGACCGCGTGCGCGCCGAAAATGCCTTGCTGCATGTCTCGCTGGATGTTGACTTCCTTGATCCCGCCGTTGCGCCCGCCGTTGGCACAACGGTGCCCGGCGGGGCGACCGAGCGCGAAGCCCATCTGGTGATGGAATTGCTGCATGAAAGCGGGCTGGTCAGTTCCTTGGATCTTGTTGAATTGAACCCGTTTCTGGATGAACGCGGTCGCACCGCCAAACTGATGGTTGATCTGGCCGCTTCGCTTATGGGCCGCCGCATCTTTGACCGCCCCACCCGGAGTTTCTGATGCTGTCGCTGCAAGCACCTTCTGCTGCTGTCATGATCCGGCCCCATGCTTTTGCTTCTAACCCGGAAACACGTGATGACAATGCGTTTCAAACACTTAGCGGCACATCCGCCAAGGCTACCTCTGCAGCTGCCAGGGATGAGCATGATCAGGCCGTACGGCGGTTACGGGACGCAGGCGTTACCGTACATGTATTTGACGATTTCGGCGACCTGAACACGCCCGACAGCGTATTTCCAAACAACTGGTTTTCAACGCATCCCGGCGGTCATGTCGCGATATACCCAATGTTTGTGCCATCACGCCGTCGCGAACGCCGAACCGATGTCATTGAACTGCTCAAACAAAAGTACCGCGTTCAGGACGTCATAGATTATTCCGGACTGGAGCAAGACAACCTTGCGCTGGAAGGGACAGGTGCGATGGTGTTGGATCACGTTGGGCGTATCGCCTACACAGTCACGTCCAACCGCGCTGACCCAGTCTTGTTGGAACGGTTTTGCACACATTTCAACTATGAGCCCATTGCATTCGAAGCCCGCGACGCCGCAGGCCGGGACGTTTATCACACCAATGTATTGATGGGCATCGGTACCCAGTATGCTTTGATCTGCCTCGACATGATTCCTGACCCTGATCGGCGCGCAACTGTTCGTGGCCGGTTAGAGGAATCTGGGCGAACCGTGATTGACCTGACACACGAACAAATTGCTGAATTTGCAGGCAACGCGATTGAATTGACGGGGCGCGACGGATTGGTGCTCGCGTTGTCGAGCAGAGCGCTTGCTGCCCTTACCCCGGATCAAGTCGCTACAATTCGGGAAAGCGCAACACCCTTGCCACTTTCCGTTCCAACAATCGAAACAGCCGGTGGTTCGGTTCGCTGCATGATCGCAGGCGTCCACCTTTCCCGCCGATAGGAGAAAGCACTATGCAACCATCCGACAAAGCCCTTGTGCCGTTTGTGTCCGTCGACAACATGATGCGATTGGTTCATCACATCGGCGTCGAGCAGATGATCACGCAAATCGCCGCACAGATCGAAGCCGATTTCAAACGGTGGGAGAGCTTTGACAAAACCCCGCGCATTCCGGCGCATTCACCGCATGGTGTGATCGAGTTGATGCCGACCTCGGATGGTGAGGCTTACGGCTTCAAATACGTGAATGGCCATCCCAAGAATACCTCGGAAGGTTTGCAAACCGTCACGGCCTTTGGTCTGTTGGCGGATGTCTATACCGGCTATCCTACCCTGCTGACCGAAATGACACTGCTGACCGCACTACGTACAGCGGCAACCTCGGCACTGGTCGGACACTATCTTGCCCCGACAAACGCCACCACCATGGCGATGATCGGCAATGGCGCGCAGTCTGAATTCCAATGCCTGGCCTTCAAGGCCATGTGCAGGATTAGTACCGTTCGGCTCTACGACACTGACCCAAACGCTACTGCAAAATGTGCGAAAAACCTGCAGGGCAAGGGTTTGACTGTTGTTCCTTGCACGACGCCGGAAGAAGCCATCGAGGGCGCCCAGATCATCACCACCTGCACCGCGGACAAGAAATACGCGACGATCCTCACCGATAACATGGTTGGTCCCGGAGTTCACATCAACGCCATCGGTGGCGACTGTCCGGGTAAAACGGAACTTCATCGCGACATCCTGCTCCGCTCGGATATTTTCGTCGAATACCCCGAACAGACACGGGTCGAGGGTGAAATTCAGGCGCTGGACGCGGATCACCCGGTAACCGAGATGTGGCAGGTCATCACCGGTGCCGCCAAAGGCCGCGTTGACAATCGCCAGATTACGTTGTTCGACAGCGTCGGTTTTGCGATCGAAGATTTCTCAGCCCTGCGTTATGTGAAGCAAGCGATTGAAGGCACAGATTTCTTCGAGCCGTTGGACATGCTGGCCGATCCCGATGATCCGCGCGATCTGTTCGGAATGCTGATGCGCGCCGGGTAAGGCGCTGTCATGGGGGCTCTGCCCCCGCCGCGCTGCGCGCGCCTCCCCCGAGGTATTTATAGCCAGATGAAGATCGGATCCCTTGCTTCATCTGGCTGAAAGTACCTCGGTGCGCGAGGCAGAGCCTCGCTTCCCTGCTATCCCGCAAGCGACGGCAGGTAGAGCACTATCCCCGGGAATGCCACAAGCATAGCGATGGTCATCGCATCGGCGATGAAAAACGGTGTCACGCCTTTGAACACGTCCTGAACGCTCAGGTCCGGCCGCACCCCGGCCACAACAAAGCAATTCAGCCCAATGGGCGGCGTGATTAGGCAGAACTCGGCCATTTTTACCACCAATATACCAAACCAGATGGCGCACATCGGGCCGGACATGCCAAACGCGCTGTCGGCTGCGCTGACGGTCTCACCTCCGTTCAGGGCCATGACGGCAGGGTAGACAACCGGCAAGGTCAAAAGCAGCATCCCAATTGCATCCATGAACATGCCCAGCACCGCATAAGCCAGAAGGATGCAGATCAGGATCATCATCGGGGACATTTCAAGCCCGGTGATCCAATCTGAAAACGCGCCGGGAAGGTCTGCGAAGCCAAGAAAGCGCACATAGATCAAAACACCCCAGATGATCGAGAAGATCATCGCCGTCAGCTTGGCGGTTTCCAGAAGCGCGGATTTGAATTCCTTCCAGCGCATTCCGTGAAACAGGGCAAAACAGAACACAATGAAGGCCCCGATTGCGCCACCTTCCGTAGGGGTGCCCCAGGCTTTGTCTCCGAACGGGTTGTAGACAAAGCAAATGATGATCAGGATCACGGCCACAATCGGAATGGCACCGGGTAAAGCGGTAAAGCGCTCTTTCCAGGTAAAGCCTGTGACAGGCGGGCCGACGGTTTTGAAGACCACTGCAATCCCGACAATTAGCAGGCCATAGATGATTGCGGAAAACGCACCCGGTATGAACCCGGCCAACAGCAACTTGCCGACATCCTGTTCAACGATGATGGCATAGATCACCAATATGGCCGATGGCGGGATGAGAGAGGCCAGCGTGCCACCTGCAGCGACAACACCCGCTGCAAAGCGTTTGTTGTAGCCCACTTTCAACATCTCAGGGATTGCGATGCGGGCAAAAACGGCCGACGTAGCGACCGACGCTCCGGACACAGCCGCAAAACCAGCCGTTGCGAAAATCGTAGACACGGCAAGCCCACCCGGAACCCAGGCCACCCAACGTTTGGCGGCTTCGAACAAGGCGCGCGTCAGGCCCGCGTAGTAAGCCAGGTAGCCAATAAGGATGAAGGTTGGGATCAGGCTGAGCGTATGCGCTGCAACCTTGGAATGCGGAACCTGCCCTGCGGTTTTGACCGCAACCGTCAAGGCTTTGCCGAAGCGGTCCGGGTCATATCCAAACTTGGCCCAGAAAATCCAGACGAGCCCAACCAAACCTGCAAGCCCCGCTGCAAAAGCCACGCGCATACCGGCGACGACCAGAACCAGCAGACCACCTGTGACCCACAGGCCAATATCAATCGTGTCCATGCTCTAGTCCTGCCCTTCGAACTGCTCGGCCTCTGCCGCCGCTTGGGCCGCAGCGTCCTGAAGAAGCGGCACCGCCACAGGGGTTTCGAGCCCCAGCACAAATGCGCGCCCATAGCCCCAGACCTGAAGCATCAACCGCACACACAGAACCGAAAAGGCGACAGGTGCCAGCAGCTTGGCAGGCCACAGTGGAATACCGATGTCGATGGAACTGTCCCTGCTCCAGAGCGGTGCGCCAAAGTCGAAGGATCTGTCGAAATGGGACCAGCTGCCCCAAACCAAAGCCAGCATCAGAACGAGGATCAGAAGGACCGAGATCAGCTCGAACAGCCACAAGGCCCGACCGTGAAGCCGCGAGATGACAATATCCATGCGGATATGTCCGCCGTCGCGCTGCACAAATGAAATGCCCAGAAAAGCAATCAGCGGCATCGCCTGTTCGATCCAGTCGACATAACCGGGCAATGGCGCGTTCATCGCGTTGCGTCCGCTGACGGAAACCACGGCCAGTACCATCAGGCCAAAAACCGCCAGACCGCTGATCAATGCAAGAAAGCGCTCAAGCTTCAACAAATGCCGGTCCAGCTGGCTCAGACGGCTTCCGTCTTCCAGCACCGTGGCCTGTCCTGCCATTCCGGTCGTTCCTTGTTATTTGAGAGAGAACCGGGCACCCGGCGGGGCACCCGGTCTGAAGGATCAGTTACCGCCCCGCCGCTGCTGCAGCGTGGATTGAACCAAATCATACAGATCTTGAGCCGGCAGCCCCTGATCCGTCATATCTGCAATCCATTTCTCGCGGATCGGATCTGCGGCTTTGGTGCGGAACTCTTCAATCACGGCGTCGTCGATCATGACCTTCTGCACGCCCTTTTCTTCAAGCACGCTGTCCCACTGTTCAAGCAGGCCGCCGTAATTTGCAAGGTAGTGATCGATCGCCTCGTCAATCGAGCTATCCAGCGCTTCGCGATGCTCGGCAGGCAGTGCTTCGTAGGCGTCGATGTTCACAACCACAGGACAATTCACCGTGCCAGGGTTCAGGTTGGCCGTCCACCAATCGGCCTCATTGATCGTGCCAAAAGACAGATGCGCGTGCTGGGCGAAGGCCACTGTGTCCACAACACCCGATTCCATCGCGTTAAAGGCTTCGGTTGCAGGAACCGAAGTCGGCACACCGCCCACAGCCTCAAAGGCTTGCCCCAAACCACCGGTTGCACGAACCCGCATTCCATCGAATTCCGCCAACTGATCACGGGGTTCGCCCGTACCCACGATATTATACTGCGGCATAGGTGAGGTCATGATGATGCGGGCATTCCACTGCGCCATCTCATCCTTGACCGCTGGATGGTCGTAAACCGCATGGCTGACGGCAACCTCTTCTTCAAGGTTGTTCACACCAAGGAACGGCAATTCCAGCACGGTGATCGCGCGGTTTTTGTCACGATGATAGCCAGCACAGAACTGAGCCATCTCAAACGCCCCGATTTCAATACCATCCAGGTTTTCGCGCGGCTTGGACAAGCCACCATAGCTGACGTTGATCGTGAAATCGCCACCGGTCTTCTCACTGACGAGTTCGGCAAGCTTTTCGACATGTTCTGTGAAGGCGCGGCGCTTGCCCCAGACAGAAGCGTTCCACTCGGTCGCGGCGGCCTCACTTACAAACGCAATGCTCAGGGCGGCGACAGCAGCACCGCTCAACATCTTTTTCATGATTTTCTCTCCCTTTGGCGCGCCTCTTCCCGAAGCGCTTGCGAAAGAAGCTAGCGCCAACATTCAGATGTGCCAACCCTAAGGATCGTGCTGATACACTGTGCGGACATCGAGAATAAGTTGAAGCCAGGTCGGACTTCCCTGTGTCAGCATAAAACAACCGAAGGTAGTTGTTACAAGCAACACTCTGTTTCACATATATTTTTACAAACTTCAGCTTGTATATTTACAAATATGAAGAGTTGGTAAAAATTTCTTTACAAACAAATTCAAAGATTACGGCAATTTATTTATTTATTTTCCGAACCCGGTAATACTTCGATTGGGGAGGAACGGGATCGACTTTGCTGAACTATCGGGCAAAAACGACCCAACGTAATCCAGTCCAGAGGGAGGAGCCTCAACGATGACTACCGCTGCCCAGGCAGATGCCAAGACATATCCGCCATCCGCAGAAACCGTCGCCCGTGCGCATGTCGATGCCGCAAAATATGCCGACATGTACGCAGCCTCGATCAGTGACCCAGACACGTTCTGGGGTGAACAAGGCAAGCGCGTCGACTGGATCAAACCCTTCTCAACGGTAAAGGACGTCAATTACGACTTTGGTTCGGTCAAGATCAACTGGTACGCCGATGGCACGTTGAACGTCTCGGCTAACTGCCTGGACCGTCACCTGAAGACCCGTGGCGATCAAACTGCGATCATTTGGGAACCGGATGATCCAAATGATCCGGCGCAGCATATTTCATATGCCGAACTGCACCGCCGCACCTGCCGGATGGCCAATATCCTGGAATCGCTCGGTGTGCGGAAGGGCGACCGCGTTGTCATCTATCTGCCGATGATCCCCGAGGCCGCCTATGCCATGCTGGCTTGCGCGCGGATCGGAGCCATTCATTCGATTGTTTTCGCAGGCTTCTCGCCCGATGCTCTGGCGGCACGGGTTAATGGCTGTGACGCGAAGGTTGTCATCACTGCTGATGAAGCGCCCCGCGGAGGTCGCAAGACTCCGCTGAAATCCAACGCGGATGCGGCCCTGCTGCACTGCAAGGACAGTGTGAAATGCCTGGTGGTCAAGCGCACCGGTGGTCAGACCACCTGGATCGACGGGCGCGATTATGACTATAACGAAATGGCGCTTGAGGCGGACGACTACTGCGCACCCGCCGAAATGAGCGCCGAAGACCCACTGTTCATCCTTTATACGTCCGGTTCTACCGGACAGCCCAAGGGCGTTGTGCACACCACTGGCGGCTATCTGGTCTATGCCTCAATGACGCATGAGATCACCTTCGACTATCACGAAGGCGATGTGTACTGGTGCACGGCGGACGTGGGCTGGGTCACGGGCCACAGCTATATCGTTTATGGCCCGCTGGCCAACGGTGCGACTACGCTAATGTTCGAAGGTGTTCCGACCTTCCCGGATGCTTCGCGCTTCTGGCAGGTTTGTGAAAAGCACAAGGTCAATCAGTTTTACACCGCACCCACCGCGATCCGTGCTCTGATGGGTCAGGGCAATGAGTTTGTCGAAAGATGCGACCTCAGCGATCTGCGTACTCTGGGCACCGTGGGTGAGCCGATCAACCCCGAAGCCTGGAACTGGTACAACGACGTTGTCGGCAAGGGTAAATGCCCGATCGTAGATACATGGTGGCAAACGGAAACCGGCGGTCATTTGATGACCCCCCTGCCCGGTGCTCACGCCATGAAGCCGGGTTCGGCCATGAAGCCGTTCTTTGGAATTGAGCCCGTAGTTCTGGACCCGCAATCGGGTGTTGAGATCGAAGGCAATGGCGTCGAAGGCGTTCTTTGCATCAAAGACAGCTGGCCCGGTCAGATGCGCACCGTCTGGGGCGATCATGAGCGGTTCGAGAAGACCTATTTCTCGGATTACAAAGGCTACTACTTTACAGGTGACGGCTGCCGTCGCGATGAAGACGGCGATTACTGGATCACAGGGCGCGTGGATGACGTGATCAACGTGTCAGGCCACCGTATGGGCACGGCCGAAGTGGAAAGCGCACTGGTGGCTCACGCTGCTGTCGCTGAGGCTGCTGTTGTCGGCTATCCTCATGAAATCAAAGGACAAGGCATCTATTGCTACGTCACCTTGATGAATGACCGCGAGCCTTCTGACGAGCTGTTGAAAGAGCTGCGCACCTGGGTCCGGACCGAGATTGGCCCGATTGCTTCGCCGGATGTGATCCAGTGGGCCCCTGGCCTGCCCAAGACCCGTTCGGGCAAGATCATGCGCCGTATTCTGCGCAAGATTGCCGAGAATGACTTTGGCAGCTTGGGTGACACGTCGACACTCGCCGATCCGTCGGTTGTCGAAGACCTGATCGAAAACCGCGCGAACAAGTGAGGATGTGATGGACGCTGCCACGATCACCACACCCGCCGTTCTGATCCTTCTCGGCCCTCCGGGTGCCGGGAAGGGCACACAGGCGCGAATGCTGGAAGAAAAGTTCGGGCTGGTTCAACTCAGCACCGGCGACCTGTTGCGCGAAGCCGTTGCGGCAGGCACAGAAGCCGGTCTTGCCGCCAAAGCCGTCATGGAAGCGGGCGATCTGGTCAGTGACGACATCGTCATTGCCATCCTGCGTGACCGCATGGCCCAGCCGGATTGCGCCAAGGGCGTCATTCTGGACGGATTCCCGCGCACAACGGTTCAGGCCGAAGCGCTGGACGAGCTGCTCGCGTCGAACAATCAGAAGATCAACGCCGCGATCAGTCTTGAGGTTGAAGACGCAGAAATGGTGATCCGCATCTCGGGTCGCTACACCTGCGCCGGCTGTGGCGAAGGCTATCACGACACGTTCAAGAAACCTGCCGAAGACGGCAAATGCGACAAGTGTGGTCACACTGAATTCAAGCGTCGCGCCGATGACAATGCTGAAACCGTGGCGTCACGGTTGGCGGCCTATCACGCGCAGACCGCACCGCTGATCACCTATTACGAAAGCCATGGCGTGCTGAAACGCACCAATGCCATGGGCAAGATTGAAGACATCGCCCGCGACCTGGAGGAGATCGTCAGCGGCGCGATGAAGTAAGGGGAGGAGATTGGCCGCAAGGCCTTGATCCTTAAAGGAATACTTCAATGAACCGCCTTGGCGGAACAGAGAAGTTACGCCGGACGTCACGGGGCGTTTGGCAATATCGAGAAGCGGTCCGCGTTACTGGAGGAGTTGGGCACGGGCCGCCCAACGAGGAAGCGAAGGAGGAACCCGCAATGGCGGATCATTCAACAAACTCCGCGCAGGCGTCCGAAGCCGATAAGGGCTATTGGCAAGCAAACCTGCGCCTCATTTACATCAGCCTCGCGATCTGGGCGCTGGTGTCGTTTGGATTCGGCATTCTGCTGCGTCCGTTGCTGTCGGGGATCGCCGTCGGCGGAACCGATCTGGGCTTTTGGTTCGCACAACAGGGATCGATCCTGGTCTTTCTGGTGCTGATCTTCAACTACGCCTGGCGCATGAACAAGCTGGACGCCGAATTCGGCGTAGACGAAGAATAAGGGAGAGCGGGGACAATGGATCAGTTTACCATCAACCTGCTGTTTGTTGGCGCGTCTTTTGCGCTATACATCGGCATCGCGATCTGGGCCCGAGCGGGTTCCACATCAGAATTCTACGCCGCCGGTCGCGGCGTTCACCCGGTCACCAACGGTATGGCGACAGCAGCGGACTGGATGTCTGCGGCCTCGTTCATCTCGATGGCGGGCCTGATTGCCTTTACCGGCTATGACAACTCGACCTTCCTGATGGGTTGGACCGGTGGCTACGTACTGCTGGCTCTGCTGCTTGCGCCTTACCTGCGTAAGTTCGGCAAATACACCGTCTCGGAGTTCATCGGTGATCGTTTCTACAGCCAGACCGCACGCGTTGTGGCGGTGATCTGTCTGATCGTTGCCTCGGTGACCTACGTGATCGGTCAGATGACCGGTGTGGGCGTGGCCTTTGGCCGCTTCCTCGAGGTATCCAACACGTCCGGTCTGCTGATCGGTGCATGTGTGGTCTTTGCCTACGCGGTGTTTGGCGGGATGAAGGGTGTGACCTACACCCAGGTTGCTCAGTACTGCGTGCTGATCACAGCCTACACCATCCCGGCGATCTTCATCTCGCTGCAGCTGACCGGTACGCCGATCCCTGCTCTGGGTCTGTTTGGTGACACCGCCAGCGGTGAGCCCCTGCTGACCAAGCTGGACGCGATCGTGACCGAGCTGGGCTTCAACGAGTACACAGCACACCACTCGAACACGCTGAACATGGTTCTGTTCACACTGTCGCTGATGATCGGTACCGCCGGTCTGCCGCACGTGATCATGCGCTTCTTCACCGTGCCGAAAGTGTCTGACGCACGTTGGTCGGCTGGCTGGACTCTGGTCTTCATCGCTCTGCTGTACCTGACCGCCCCTGCGGTTGGCGCAATGGCGCGTCTGAACATCACCGACATGATGTGGCCCAATGGTGGCATCGACGGTGGCGCTGTCTCGGTCGAGGAAATCGACACCGATCCGCGCTATGACTGGATGAAAACCTGGCAGAAAACCGGTCTTCTGGATTGGGAAGACAAGAACGGTGACGGCAAAATCCAGTACTACAACGACAAGTCCGAAGCCATGACCGCAATCGCGGAAGAAAAAGGCTGGGTTGGAAACGAGCTGACCAAGTTCAACCGTGACATCCTGGTTCTGGCCAACCCCGAAATCGCCAACCTGCCGGGTTGGGTGATCGGTCTGGTCGCTGCCGGTGGTCTTGCGGCTGCTCTGTCAACCGCTGCGGGCCTGTTGCTGGCGATCTCGTCAGCTGTGTCCCACGACCTTGTCAAAGGCGCGATCAACCCGCAAATCTCTGAAAAGGGTGAACTGCTGGCTGCACGTATCGCAATGGCCGTCGCCATCGTTGTTGCAACCTACCTGGGTCTGAACCCACCCGGATTTGCGGCGCAAACCGTGGCCCTGGCATTCGGTCTGGCGGCAGCCTCGATCTTCCCGGCGCTGATGATGGGGATCTTCTCGACCCGCATCAACAACACCGGCGCGGTTGCAGGTATGCTGGCTGGTCTGGTTGTGACCCTGGTCTACATCTTCCTGCACAAAGGCTGGTTGTTCATTCCGGGCACCAACTCGTTCACCGATGCTGACCCGCTGCTGGGTCCGATCAAGTCGACCTCGTTCGGCGCAATCGGTGCGATGATCAACTTTGCGACTGCCTACGTTGTTGCAGGCATGACCAAAGAGACTCCGCAGGAGATCAAGGATCTGGTCGAAAGCGTACGCATTCCCCGTGGTGCGGGCGCAGCTCAGAACAAATGAGCTTGATGCGGTCGTTGGTTCTTGCCTTCGACCGCGTCTTTCGATCCACTGTTCCCGCCCGGCACACCACTGGGCGGGATTTTTTAACCAGAACACCGGAGACAAAACATGCCCCTGTCCCATGATGAAATTGCCCGGTTTCTGAAATCCGTTCACCCTTATGACGCGTTGCCTGCTGACGCCCTGGATCAGATCGTAAAACAGATCGAGGTCTGGGAAGTTGAAGAAGACGCCTCAGTCTACGAGCTGGGCCACAAGTTGCCCGGGGTGTTCGTGATCTATGAAGGACAGGTTGAGATTACTGATGAGAACGGAGCCATCGTCTCTCATCTTGGATTGCGTAACTCTTTCGGCGAAAGGGGTCTGCTGAAAGATGGCAAAGCCGCCACCAAAGCCCGCGCGCATACGCCGTCGGTCCTGATGGTTCTGCCGCCGGATCTGGTGCGGAGTTTGATCGATAACCACGATGTTGTGGCAAAGTTCTTTGACCGCACACGTGGCGACCGCAGTGGTCCGCAAAGCCTGGCCACCAGCTCGATTGATGTACTGATGGCGCATAATCCGGCCACCTGCCCCGCTGACACGTCGGTTCAGGATGCCGCGCGGATCATGCGTGACAAACATATCTCGTCGCTTTGCATCACGGACGGAGACAGCTTGCAGGGCATTGCGACCCTGCGGGATATCTCAGGCAAATACGTTGCAGACGGCCTGCCCGCTTCGACGCCCATTTCTGAAATCATGACCGCGAACCCGGTTACATTGTCGCCCAGCGATATCGGGTCGGATGTGCTGCACATCATGATGGAGCGTGGCATTGGCCATATCCCGATTTCCGAAGGCGGTCGTTTGGTTGGGATCGTGACCCAGACCGATCTGACCCACTATCAGGCGGTGAACTCGGCAGAGCTGGTGCGCCGCATAGCGCAAGCTGACACCGCCGAGGAAATGGCGCGCGTGACCGAAGAGATCCCGCAGCTTCTTGTACAACTGGTTGCCGGCGGAAACCGACACGAAATTGTCACCCGTCTGATCACTGATATCGCGGATACAGTCACGCGCCGCCTGCTGGCACTCGCCGAAGCGAAACTGGGCCCGGCCCCGGCGCGCTACCTGTGGCTTGCTTGTGGGTCTCAGGGGCGGCAGGAACAAACGGGCGTGTCGGATCAGGACAATTGTCTGATGCTGGATGACAGCGTGACGGACGCAGACATGGCCTATTTCACGCAACTGGCCAAAATCGTCTCGGATGGGTTGGACGTTTGCGGGTATTTCTACTGTCCCGGCGATATGATGGCGACCAATCCGCGCTGGTGTCAGCCAGTGCGCGTCTGGCGCGACTATTTCAAAGGCTGGATCGCCAAGCCAAGCCCCGAAGCGCAAATGCTGGCCTCGGTCATGTTCGACCTGCGCCCTATTGGAGGGGCGTTTGAGTTGTTCTCGGACCTGCAGGCGGACACGTTGGCAGCGGCAAACGCAAACTCCATCTTCGTCGCGCATATGATTTCGAATTCTTTGAAACATACGCCTCCGCTGGGGCTGTTACGCGGATTTGCCACAATCCGCTCGGGCGAACATCGCAACACGCTGGACCTTAAACACAACGGCGTCGTCCCAATCGTTGATCTGGCACGGATCTACGCATTGCAGGGTGAGTTGACCGAAGCCAACACGCGCGCCCGCCTGAAAGCGGCTGAGGCCAGCGGTGTCCTTAGCCCGTCTGGCGCTCGGGATCTGCTGGACGCTTACGACCTGATCGCTGAAACCCGGCTGGAGCATCAGGTTCGGCTGGTCAAGTCAGGCGAAAAACCCGACAATTATCTTCCGCCGTCCGAACTCTCGGACTTTGAGCGAAGTCATCTACGCGATGCGTTTGTTGTGGTAAAAACGATGCAGTCGGCGGTTGGCCACGGTAAGGGTATGCTGGGCTAAGACCCCCAAGAACGGAGAGACCACATGTTTCTGGAATTGATCGGCACTATCTTTGCGGGCTTCGCGTTTGCGGGCGTCGTGCTTGTGCTGAACAAGCTGACCGGTGGGCGCTTGCCGAAATGGACCACTCCGGTTGCGGCAGGTCTGGGCATGATCGGCATGACCATTGCCAGCGAGTATTCGTGGTATGACCGCACTGTTGATACTCTTCCGGAAGGTATGGAAATTGTTCTAGAAGTTGAAAACAAGTCCTACTACCGGCCGTGGACTTTTCTTGTACCATTTGTCGAACGCTTCACTGCAATCAACAAAGGGTCTGTGCTAACCAACGAGAACGT
The DNA here is from genome assembly GCF_059613205.1 of Ruegeria sp. BHSB064. Classification (NCBI taxonomy): domain Bacteria; kingdom Pseudomonadati; phylum Pseudomonadota; class Alphaproteobacteria; order Rhodobacterales; family Roseobacteraceae; genus Ruegeria; species Ruegeria sp. BHSB064. Next base: position 32,087 of record NZ_JBXWSB010000003.1, on the reverse strand, counting down.
TCCAGGACAACGATTGGTCTACGTCTATTATTATGGTCGCTGGGCACCGGTTTCGGAAGTGCCCGTCGCCGTAAACTGTGTCGAGAATAGCCGCGCCAATTTGGCGGACGGAGTCGAATTCGCTGATGACGGGCGTTTGATTAACGCGGACTGGATTTCAGCCGAGGCCAACGATCCAATTATCGAGACCACCTGCGGGGTCTGATCATGCTCACCAAATTGAGCCTGAGGCTCAGGATTTTTCTGTTTTTCTGCCTGCTGGCACTCGGAGGGATTGCGATCAGCGCAGTTGCCCTTTGGATCACCTATGCCCGAGCGGATGATCCCGGGCTTTTGAGCGACTTCATCTTTGCAGAAATCCTGATCGCGTTTGGTTTGCTGGCTTTGATTGCTGGCGTATGGCTGTTGTTCGACGACAATGTTGCCAAGCCGATCGAACGCCTCTCGGCTCAATTGCGGGCACGCGCACATGCAGGGGTCAGCACGGATCTGGACATGCAAGCGGCGCGTTATCTCGGCGATCTGGCCCCGGCAGCAGCGGGACTGGCGGAACAGGTGGCGTCAAATGCGATGCGAACTGCCGAAGCCGTAGCCTCGGAAACCGCCCATCTGGCGGCTGAGAAACAACGCCTTACCGCCCTGTTGACCGAGATTCCTGTCGCGATGTTGCTGGCCAGCCCAAAACACCAGATCGTGCTTTATGACGGTCAGGCCGCCGAGGTATTGGCCCAGATCGCACATCCCCGCCTGAATGCTTCGCTTTTTGAATACATTGAGACCACGGGCCTCACGGACGCCTATGCCAAACTGTGCAAAACCGGCAAGGACGTTTATTGCACCCTGTCCAGTGTTGATGGTCGTCAGACCTATTCCGCGCGGATGAAACCTCTTGGGGACGCGCCCGGCTATATGTTGGTCTTCGAAGACAGCGCTGCCCAAATATCACCTGATGAGGCGCGGCCGCTGGTTTATGATTTTGAACTTCTCGACACACCCGGGGACGACGCGTTCGAGAATCGTACCTTGTCTGACCTGTGTTTCGTGGTCTTCGATACGGAAACAACCGGGCTGCTACCGCACAAAGATGAAATCGTTCAGATCGGCGCAGTACGCGTACTGAATGGCAAGATCGTTCAGGGCGAGCACCTGGACATGTTGGTCAATCCGGGCATTCCGATTCCACCTGCTTCGACCAAGGTACATAAAGTCAGTGACCGTATGGTTCAGGGCGCCCCGGACATCACTGAGGCCGGGCGCGTGTTTCACCAGTTCGCCCGCGATGCCGTGATCGTGGCGCATAACGCACCTTTTGACATGGCGTTCCTACGTCGTCACGCTCAGCGCATGGAAGTCGAGTGGGATCATCCGATCCTAGACACTGTTCTACTGTCTGCCGTGCTGTTTGGTGCCAGCGACACGCACACGCTGGACGCGCTCTGCGAACGGCTGGAAATCACCATTCCGGAAGCCCTGCGTCACACGGCGCTTGGCGATGCGGTTGCTACGGCTGAGGCCCTGATCAAGATGCTGCCGATCCTACAGGCGCGCGGCATGACAACCTTTGGCGAAGTCATAATGGAAACCCGAAAACACGGTCGTCTTCTGGAAGACTTGAACTGACGGCTTAAATTGCAATCAGCAATCAGCTTTTCATGGACAATCCGAGCCACGCGTGGCACCTGATGCGCGGCCAAGGAAGACGCGCGCAATGACGGAAAAGACTTTCATACCGACCCCGGATCAAAGCCCCGCCTTTCGCGAGGCATTGGGATGCTTCGGCACCGGTGTCACCGTGATCACCACGCAAACCGAAGGTGGACCGCACGCGATCACCGTGAATTCTTTTGCCTCGGTCTCATTGGACCCGCCGCTGGTGTTGTGGTGTCTGGCCAAGGAATCGTTCCGTTTCGACGCTTTCAGCAGCTGCGAACACTATTCGATTCATGTGATGGCACAGGATCAACAAGAGCAGGCGCTGCGATTTGCGCGTGACGGTACGGACTTCTCACACGCAGACTGGACCGAGGACGAGACCGGTCGACCGCAGCTGGCGCAGTGCCTGGCGCGGTTTGACTGCCGTCTGCACGCGCGGCACGACGCTGGCGATCATTTGATTATTGTCGGCCAAGTGGAAAAGGTGATGTACCGCACCGGCAAGGGTTTGATCTTTAAACGCGGCCAATTCGGCGGGTTTGTCGACCTGATCTAGTCGTCCAACGACCCGTGCACGGCCAGCGCCTCAAGCTGGGCATCCTGGGGCGTAATGACACGATAGCTTTCGTGCACACCAGATTCGCTCAACTCACGGGCCACGGTCAGCAGCGTATTGGCAGCATGGTCTTGACACAGGTCAGACATGTGATCGACTTCGGATTGTGCGACGCCCATTGCCGCCTCGACTGAAGGCGCGCCGTAGAATTGCACGAAATGTTCGGCCAGATTGCGCGTGATCTGATCTTTCTCTGCCGGTTCGATCTGCGTCACGGCGACAAATGTCACACGCCCAAAGGTTTCCAGACCTAACCAGCCATTTGCGAAAGCCTGCCGTGCCTTGCCCTCTAGATCGGCGTCGCTCCAGTTCGAAAACTCGAACCCGCCAGACACACACCATTCGCCAGTTCGCGCCGGAGAATGAAACACATTCATATCGCTTTCGTCGAAATGGATTGCGCGGGCCAGTTTCATCATCCGTTCTCCAAAACCTCGGTAAGGGGACGTAGGCGCGTATCCGACCCATCCCGGATCAGCATTCCAAACCGCTCGTCAGTGCCCAGAAAAACTCCGCCATCGTCAAGTGGATCACCGACACCGCGCAGCAAGCCCATCCATTCGGCATGCAGTGGTGCGTTGCCGTCTTCCTGCCAGCGGTTCAGCCAAGTCAACGTATGACGCGACCAGCTTTCCACCAACTGCGTGGCGGAAACATCTGCACAGCCCTCTTCATAAAGCGCGGTGACATCCGGTGTTGCGCCCGGTGCTTCGCCGGTTTGCAAAAGCGCCAATTCCCATCCAACAATCAGCCAGTCAGGCTCCTGATCGGGCGTTGTGCTCGACGCCGCAACTCGAAACATCCCGCATTTCGCACCGTTCACACAAATCAATCCATCCCAGCCCAGATGCACAGCAACCTCTGGCGGGGCCAGAGCGCCCAGCGCATTCTGAAATCCCACAGCACACAACGGCAGCATCGCCATTGCGTCCTTCAGCGGCACTTCAGGCGCAAAGACGATGGCAACACGCAGGCGGTCGGCCTGAATGTTGTAGACGACGGTTCCTGCATCACACCCTAACGCGGCCATAGCCTGCGCGCGGTCGAACGGGTCTTCCCCACCCTGAACCGGGTGCCCCGTCAACAAAGGGGGAAAGACCGGCAGGGTCATGCGAAACCGTTCGAGATCAGGTCGCGTGCGATCTTGCGGAACGACTCGGCCTGTGGGCTGTCAGGTTTGCTGACCACGATGGGTGCACCACCGTCGGCGGCCACGCGGATGTCCAGATGCAGCGGGATTTCACCCAGCAGCGGCACTCCAAGCGATTCAGCCTCGGATGCAACACCGCCATGACCAAACACATGCTCTTCATGCCCACAGTTGGAACAAATATGGGTCGACATGTTTTCGATCATGCCCACGATCGGGGTTTTGAGTTGATTGAACATATCGATGCCCTTGCGGGCGTCGATCAGAGCCACGTCCTGCGGGGTCGAAACCACGATGGCCCCATCCACCTGAAACTTCTGGCTCAGCGTCAACTGCACATCGCCGGTGCCGGGCGGAAGGTCGACGATCAGAACGTCCAGAGCGCCCCACTGCACCTGCCCCATCATCTGTTGCAGCGCGCCCATCAACATCGGACCCCGCCAAACAACGGCCTGACCTTCGTTAGTCATAAGCCCCATGGACATCATGGTCACGCCATGATTGCGCAAGGGCAGGATGGTCTTGCCATCAGGGCTGGCCGGGCGACCGGACACACCCAGCATCCGGGGCTGCGATGGTCCGTAGACATCCGCGTCCAGCAAACCCACGCGCCGTCCTTCAGCCGCCAGCGCACAGGCAAGGTTTGCCGAGACAGTGGACTTACCAACGCCGCCCTTGCCCGAAGCAACAGCAATGATCCGGTCTACGCCGGGGACGGCCTGCGGCCCGGTTTGCGACGGTTTGGGTTTCGGTTTCAGATCCGGCGGCGCTTTGTCGGAATGCGCGGTCATCATGGCCGAAACATTGGCCACACCGTCAACCATTTGCGCGGCTTTCTCTGCCGTCGCGCGCACAGGCTCCATCTTTTCAGCGTGCTTCGGGTCGATCTCAAGCACAAAGCGCACTGTGTCGCCTTCAACGTTCAGCGCACGCACGATGCCTGCGCTGACAATATCCTGCCCCGAAACCGGGTCGGTGATCTTTTTCAGGTTCGCCAGAACCGCGTCACGAACACTCATGCCTTGTTTCCTTCGATGTGCCCTGCTGACAGGGGCGTGCGCATCACCATTGTCTGGTCGCCGCTCATTGCATGTGTCTCCGTCTCTTTCAGTTTATTTGACGCACCGCGCCCCGCCCCGTTAGGCTGAGCCATGCGCTTTGCCCTCTTGTGCCTGAGCCTGACGTTCTCTGCCACCCCCTCCTTGTCTCAGGAGGCGATTGGCCTTGCGGCCCCGGCCGAGGTGAAAGACTCGGGTCTGTTGCAACATATTCTTCCTCGCTTCTCTCTCAAGACCGGGATACGCGTTATTGCGGACGATGCGGGTGTTATGGTGCTTAATTCCGCGCCGCCGGGTGATCGCGTCTTTGCCCGTGACGGCGTGGTGTATCACCTGAGCATTGAAGACGAAAAGCGTCAGGCCCGGTTTCGCGACTGGCTGCTCTCGGATATCGGCAAACGCACTGTCGAGAGTTTTGCGCCCTCTCAGGGAGGCGCCTTTACCGTCAGCTTCGATCTGAAAGTCACTCAGGCAGACGAGGCCGTCGATGGCGACACCTTGCTTGGCGAAGAACTGTCGATGACGCATTGCGGACGGTGTCACGTGATCGGGCCAAAGAACCGAATGAACGGGCTGGGTTCGACCCCTTCCTTTGCCGTCTTGCGCGCCATGCCGGATTGGTCGGAACGGTTTGAGGCGTTTTTTGCGCTCAACCCCCACCCCTCGTTTACACAGATTGACGGTCTGACGCCGCCTTTTGACCCCGAACGCCCCTCTCCGATCTATCCTGTAGAAATGACCCTGGGCGATCTCGACGCAATCCTTGCGTTTGTCTCGCGGATGAAAGCCGCAGATTTGGGCGCTCCGCTGCAGCTTCAATGATCCTTTCTGTCTGAGTAATAGTCGTCGGTCGTGACAACCCGAGGCTTGGGCTTTGACTGGAACGGGTTATCCTGCTGTTGGAACTGCACTTTCACCCGGCAATTGTCACACATCTGGATCATCCGCGCCTGATCCGAGCTGGCAAACATCGGATGCGTGCCGGAAAGCTTCTCCATGATACGCTCGACCGTAGATTTCACCCCAAACAATGCGCCGCATTCGACACAAGCAAAGGGTTCTTCTTCGTTGAGCACCTGCTGGGACAGGGCCGCATCGCTCAGGTCAAGCTGTGGGACCAGAGTGATCGCATCCTCAGGGCAGATCGTCTTGCACATCCCACATTGTAGGCAGGCATCTTGCTGGAAGTTGAGTTGCGGTTTGTCCGGGTTGTCGATCAAAGCCCCCGACGGGCAGAGCGACACACAACTGAGGCACAGGGTACAACTGTCCGTGTTGACCGCCACCGCCCCGTAAGGCGCGTTTTCGGGCAGAGGCAATGGAGCCTCGGCCTGCGGATTTAGCGCCTGCGCTGCCAAGCGTGTGATCTGTCGACGGTTGCCCAGCGGAAGAACAGGATCGGCCAGTGGCAGCGGGACGTCCTGACCATAAAGCAGATCAGACATGGCGTCCGGATCAGCCTCATCAATCAGACCAATTCCACCGGGCCCGGCAATGGCTTGTGCCAACGCAATCTCACGGTCCAGTGCGTCCCGCTCTGTCGTCGGTGCAAGCAACACATCAACACGGGCAAATCCATGCGCCAAAGCAGCCAACATCTCGGCGTGGCCAAAACCTGATATTACATTTAGTTCCAGTGGGATAACGCCCGAAGGTAATCCACGCCCAAAACGCGCTGCCAGCCGGATCATCTCGGCCCCATGCGCATCATGGACAAGCAACCGGGGCGCGGCCCCACCCGCACGGCGATAGGTGCGCGCCAGGATGTGCATCCGGGACAGCAGCGCCGACACGGTCGGGTCCTCGTAGGTGATCGCAGTCGAAGGGCACAACGCGGCGCATGCACCACAACCAGCACACACCATCGGGTCAATGCTCACATGATCACCCGCCGGGTTTATTGCACCGGTTGGGCAGACATCCAGACAGTTTGAACAGCCCACCTGCTCCGCCCGCGAATGGGCGCAGAGGGTTTCTTCCAGCCGCACGTACAAGGGTTTTTCGAATGTTCCAACAAGCTGTGCGGCCTCAAAAGCCAAACGTTCTACCGCCACCGCGTCTTTTGGATCGGCTCGCAGGTACCCTTCGCGCTTGGCAGGGGCCTGAACAAACGGCGTGCCCCCCGAAAGGTCCAGAACGATGTCACAAGTGGATTGCGCCCCATCCTTCGGGTCAGTCCAGGTAAAAGCGCCTCGCCCACCTGGTTCAACCTGCTGCAATGCATCCAGCCGAAGTGAAAAACCGCCCAGCGCTCCGGATACTGATTTCACCTGCCCGCGTATCACGTCAAACGCGCGCGAGATTGGCTCTGCCTGATCTGTCGCCAGAACAGTCACGGCCAAGGTTCCGGCCAGCCTTTCTGCCAGATCAAAACTCACCGCGCCGGGGCCAATGATGAAACAGGTCCCTTCGCTTATGACATCAACGCTGGGCGTCACGGGTTGCGGTAACAGCGCCTCAGCGGCCAACGCAGCCATTTTGGGCGTCGCATCTGCGCCCTGCTCAGACCAGCCTGCACGGTCGCGCAGGTCAAAGAAGCCGGGCATTTCAATATTCAGATCTTCTGCCAGAGACTGGAACACCTCTTGTTCCTGCAGGCAGGCGATTATGGTTTCTCCCTCCTGCATCAGCTCGACGGCGGATTGCAGTTGGGTTGTGCAAAGCGCCGTGTGTATCTTGGAACAGCTGACACCACAGGCGCTTTCGATCCTGTCGGGATCCAAATTCTGAGTTCCAGCGCAGTCGCATAGCAGTATTTTGGTTCCCATTATTCCTCCCGCAGGACGCTCTCCTGATCCCATGAAGCTTAGGCTGTACGCAGGGCACGGCAACTTCAACCCCCTGTCGCGAACCGTTTGCCAGCCAGCATTCGGACCTAAAATCAAAGGAAACAAAAGTGTTTTTGGCCTCAATCACGCAGTTGCGACCCAAACCTACGACCAAAGTCTTAGGGCGCAGGCTTGGCACAAACACAAATTGTGTACCATAGTGTTCATGTAAAGGCAGGGGAGAGCCTTTCGGGGAGGAGCCAGTGGCCAAGGCCGCAAGCCAGATCGAAATGCCGGTTGGCGTCATCGTACGCAAAACGCCCGGGGTCACGCGTTGGGCCCGATGGAACTGGCGTGCAGTCGCTGTATTGCCCGGCGCCGGCCCTGCTGATTGGCAGGAATTGCGTCGTGAGGGCGACGCGGTGGAATACCACGCGGCCACCCTGCCCTTAACCCTTTGGGCGGATGAGACCGAGGCCTACATGGTGAACCTGTCCGACGGTCAACCCTCTCTCTATTTGGTGTTGCGCGACGAATTGCAGGGCGACGTGCCGCTGAACGCGGTTCTCATTACGGCCTCACCGTTCGAAGGGCAGGACTATGCCGATACCGGCGAGGAAATAGTCGAGAAAATCCCCATGACCGAAGGCTTGATTGCCTGGGTGCGGGATTTCACCCTTCAGCATCATAAGGACGAGGTGTTCATCAAGCGTCGGCGGGACAAGAAGCGTACCGATCTGGTTGAAGACGGCAAAGGCGACCCACGGATCAGGCAAGCCTCGGATGTGTACCGCGCGCCGCGGAGGGTTGTGCAATGACGCAGGCCCGCGACTTCTGGTCCCGACGCAAGGCAGCCGTTCAGGCTGAAGCCGAGGCAGAGGTCATCGCGGCTGAAGAACAGGCCATCGCGGCACAGCATGCGGAACTTGAGGAAAAAAGCGACGCTGAGCTGTTGGCAGAATTTGATCTTCCGGACCCCGAAACGTTGCAGCCGGGAGATGATGTATCGGGTTTCATGGCCAAAGCTGTGCCCGACCGTCTGCGCCGCCGTGCCTTGCGGCGTTTGTGGCGGCTGAACCCTGTTCTGGCCAACGTCGACGGACTGGTCGACTATGGCGAGGACTACACAGACGCGGCCTGTGTGATCGAAAACCTCCAGACAGCGTATCAGGTTGGCAAGGGTATGCTGGCCCATGTCGAAGCGCTGGCGGCGGCTGAAGAGCCCCCTGAGTACGAGTTCGCCCTTGAAGATGAGCCTACCCCTGATCCGGCGATAGATGCGCCTGCCCCGAATGACACTCCCCCTGCCCAAGACGTGTTGGTGGCTGAGACAGAATCAGTAACTGAGATTGAGGACGAAATTGAAATGCCTCCGGCCCCGCGCCGCATGAGATTTGAATTCGAAGGATAGCGAATGACCGCAAGTAACGCGCAAAACATGGAAATCTCAGCCGAGGATCGGCTGCGCGCGGATTTTTACAATTTTCTGGGCTTGCTTCTGGCTGGCCCGCCAGATCAGCTGCTTCTGGACCAGATGGCTGGCCTGAGCGGAGATGACACTGATCTGGGCCAGGCCATTCAGGCTATGGCACGTGTCGCCAAAGTCACCAAACCCGCCGCCGCAGAACGTGAGTTTAACGCGTTGTTCATCGGACTGGGGCGTGGTGAACTGCTGCCCTACGGAAGCTTCTACCTGACCGGGTTCCTGAACGAAAAACCTTTGGCGCAGTTGCGTAATGACATGGCTGTACGCGGGATCACCCGTGCGCAGAACGTATTTGAACCCGAAGACAACATTGCCTCGCTGATGGAGATGATGGCGGGCATGATCGTTGGCCGTTTCGGATCGCCGGCGACGTTAGAAGACCAGAAAACGTTCTGGAACAAACATATCGGCCCCTGGGCCGCACATTTCTACTCGGATTTGGAAGCCGCCGAAGCGTCGGTTCTCTATGCGTCGGTCGGTACTGCCGGTCGTGTGTTCATGGAGATCGAGCGCGAGGCGTTCCGAATGACGGCGGCCTAGCCCGCCATTCACCGGTGCCGTCACTGGCATCAAACCGCAATTGGGACAGGAGGAGCCCATGAGCAAGAAAAAGGAAGAAGGCGCAACCCGCCGCGACTTCCTCAAACTGGCCGGAACCGCAGCGCCTGCTGCCGTCGCCGCCGCCAGCCTGAGCGGTCAAGCCGAAGCAGCCGAGCTGCCGACGGACGAGACCCGGATGCAGGACACCGCGCACACCCGCGCATACCTCGACAGCGCCCGGTTCTAACCCGGACGACGTCACCCCCGACTGACGGTTGCGATTGGCCCTGACGTCGGACGTAGCAGTACCAAGCCAGCCGTGGCTGACACGGCGCGCAAGGGAGGAAAACAATGCTTAGGAAAAAGACCAACGGGGTTGCGAGACGCCCCCAGCGGACAAGTATCCTGTCCCAGGTCGGCGAAAAAACCGTCGATCGCCGCGCGTTTCTGCGTGGCTCGGGCCTGACGATCGGCGGCCTTGCCGCGATCAGCGCCACGGGTGGAACCGTGACGCCAGCCAGCGCCCAAACAGCGGCAAACACCGCCGTTGAGAATATCAAATCCGTATGCACCCACTGTTCGGTCGGTTGTACCGTCGTTGCCGAAGTGCAAAACGGTGTCTGGGTCGGGCAGGAACCCGGCTGGGACAGCCCGTTCAACCTGGGTGCACACTGCGCCAAGGGGGCTTCGGTCCGCGAGCATGCCCATGGCGAGCGTCGCCTCAAGTATCCAATGAAAAAGGAAGGCGGCGAGTGGAAGCGCATCAGCTGGGAACAGGCGATCAACGAGATCGGCGACGGCATGATGAACATCCGTCAGGAATCCGGGCCGGACAGCGTGTACTGGCTGGGCTCGGCCAAGCACAATAACGAACAGGCCTATCTGTTCCGCAAGTTCGCCGCCTACTGGGGCACGAACAACGTGGACCATCAGGCCCGTATCTGCCACTCGACTACGGTTGCGGGTGTTGCGAATACATGGGGCTACGGCGCCATGACCAATTCGTATAACGACATCCATAACTCTCGGGCCATCTTCATCATCGGCGGCAACCCGGCCGAGGCGCACCCCGTCTCGCTGCTGCATGTTCTGCGCGCGAAAGAGCAGAACAATGCCCCGCTGATCGTCTGCGACCCGCGCTTTACGCGCACCGCAGCGCATGCGGATGAATATGTCCGGTTCCGCCCCGGCACAGACGTTGCGCTGATCTGGGGTATCCTGTGGCACATCTTTGACAACGGTTGGGAGGACAAAGAGTTCATCCGCACCCGTGTCTGGGGTATGGATCAAATCCGTACCGAAGTTGCCAACTGGAACCCGGAGGAGACCGAGCGTGTGACCGGTGTGCCCGGCTCGCAACTCAAGCGCGTTGCCCGTACCATGGTCAACAACCGCCCCGGCACCGTGATCTGGTGTATGGGTGGTACGCAGCACACCAACGGCAACAACAACACCCGCGCCTACTGCGTGCTTCAGCTTGCTCTGGGCAACATGGGCACGTCGGGCGGTGGCACCAACATCTTCCGTGGTCATGACAACGTGCAAGGCGCGACGGACCTTGGTGTTCTGTCCCACACCCTGCCCGGCTATTACGGCCTGTCGAAGGGTGCATGGGGTCACTGGGCCCGTGTCTGGGGTGAAGATCCTGAATGGCTGGCAGGCCAGTTCGCCACAATCAAGGACAAGGAGGGCAAGGATAAACCGCTGCAGAATGAGCGCGGCATCCCGGTCTCTCGCTGGATCGATGGTGTTCTGGAAGATCCGGCCAACATGGATCAGGACAACAACGTCCGCGCCATGGTTCTGTGGGGCCACGCGCCCAACTCGCAGACCCGGATGACGGAAATGAAGACGGCGATGGAGAAGCTGGACATGCTGGTCGTGATCGACCCGTATCCAACCGTCTCGGCCGTTTTGCATGACCGCACCGATGGCGTCTACCTGTTGCCCGCCTGTACGCAGTTCGAAACCCGTGGCTCGGTCACGGCCTCGAACCGGTCGCTGCAATGGCGCGACAAGGTGGTTGATCCGCTGTTCGAAAGTCTGCCGGACGAGGTCATCATGGCCAAGTTCGCCAACAAATTCGGCTGGGCGGATCGGTTGTTCCGCAATATCGAGATGGACGATCCGGAAACCCCCAATGTTGAAAGCATTACACGTGAGTTCAACGCGGGTCTCTGGACCATCGGATATACCGGTCAATCTCCGGAACGTCTGAAAAGCCATATGGCAAACCAGCACACGTTCGACAGAACCACGCTGCAAGCCATTGGTGGACCAAACGACGGCGAATATTACGGCCTGCCCTGGCCCTGCTGGGGAACACCGGAGATGGGTCATACAGGTACTCCAAACCTCTATGACATGTCCAAACCGGTGGCCGAAGGTGGCCTGACCTTCCGCGCGCGTTTTGGCGTGGAACGCGATGGCGACAACCTGCTGGCCGAAGGGGTCTATAGCGTTGGATCGGAAATTCAGGATGGATACCCTGAATTCACGATGCAGATGCTGATGGATCTTGGCTGGGACGGAGATCTGACGGCTGAGGAACGTGCAGCCATTGACGCCGTTGCAGGGCCAGAGACCAACTGGAAAACCGACCTGTCAGGCGGTATCCAGCGGGTTGCGATCAAGCATGGCTGTGCGCCCTTCGGGAACGCCAAAGCCCGCGCGGTTGTCTGGACCTTCCCGGATCCGATCCCACTGCATCGCGAGCCGCTCTATACCAACCGGCGCGATCTGGTAGAGGACTATCCGACCTACGAGGACCGGCATGCCTATCGCCTGCCCACCCTTTATGCTTCGATCCAGAAGAACGACTTTTCAAAGGATTACCCGATAATCCTCACGTCTGGTCGTCTGGTCGAATATGAAGGCGGCGGCGATGAGACACGGTCCAACCCGTGGCTGGCCGAGCTTCAACAGGACATGTTCGTCGAGATCAATCCGCGCGATGCCAACAACCTTGGTATTCGTGACGGATCACAGGTCTGGGTCGAAGGTCCTGAAGGTGGCAAGGTCAAGGTGATGGCGATGCTGACCAACAGGGTCGGTGCCGGCGTGGCCTTCATGCCGTTCCACTTTGGTGGCCATTTCCAGGGTGAAGACCTGAGGGAGAAATACCCGAAAGGTGCCGATCCCTATGTGCTGGGTGAAAGTACCAACACCGCCCAGACCTATGGCTATGATTCCGTGACCCAGATGCAGGAGACCAAAGCGACTCTCTGCAAAATCTGGTCAGCGTAAGGGAGGAGAAGAGAAAAATGGCAGCAAGAGCAAAGTTTCTCTGCGACGCCGAACGCTGCATCGAGTGCAATGCCTGCGTCACCGCGTGTAAGAACGAACACGAGGTGCCGTGGGGCGTGAACCGCCGCAGGGTGGTGACGATCAATGACGGTGACCCGGGTGAACGCTCGATCTCGGTGGCCTGTATGCATTGCTCGGATGCGCCCTGCATGGCGGTGTGCCCGGTCGACTGCTTCTATCAGAACGAAGAAGGGGTTGTCCTGCACTCCAAGGACCTGTGCATTGGCTGCGGTTATTGCTTCTACGCGTGCCCGTTTGGCGCACCGCAATACCCGCAGGCGGGCAACTTCGGATCGCGCGGCAAGATGGACAAATGTACCTTCTGCGCCGGTGGTCCCGAAGAAACGCACTCGACCGCAGAGTTCGCCAAATATGGTCGCAACCGGATCGCCGAGGGCAAACTGCCCATCTGCGCCGAAATGTGCTCCACCAAAGCCCTGCTCGCCGGTGACGGCGACGTGGTCTCGGCCATCTACCGCGAACGCGTCGTCGCGCGCGGGTTTGGCTCGGGCGCCTGGGGTTGGGGCACCGCCTACGACCAGAAAGACGGCTAAGGCCGCTTTTCCATGAACCAAACAGGCGACCCGCATCCGTGGGTCGCCTGATCAGGGATTTTGACCGAGGTTCAGATGTTCCGCTTACTCATCGCATTGCTGTTTACACTTGGGCTGGCACAGGCCACCGTTGCGCAAACCAACGAGGCTGAGGCACCCACCGCCACAAACGAGCGCGCCTCAACAGGTGGCGCGACAACGCTTGAGGACATCCTCGCACGACAGCGTGGAGAGAAAGTGGATAACGCCTATCGCTCGGAAAACACCGGCCAGGGCAATGTCGAAGGTCTGCTGGGTCAGTTTGGGCCCAGCGGCGTATCGTCGGACAGCGACGTGTATCGCGCGCTGCGCTTTGGGTCGGCGGATGTGACCGTATCCTCGCGTGGGCCCGCTGACAGTGTTCTTATTCAGGACGGAGGCATGTGGTGGTGGGAATTCCGCACCGGTCCGCTGCGCGAATATGGAAGCTATATCCTGATTGGAATGGCTGGCGTCATTTTGCTGTTCTTCCTGCTGCGCGGGAAAATCCGCATCGACGGAGAAAAAACCGGACGCACCGTCCTGCGTTTCAACGGGTTCGAACGCTTTGGCCATTGGTTGTTCGCCGGATCTTTCATCGTTCTCGCCATTACCGGATTGCTGACGCTCTATGGCCGCGACTTCCTGATCCCGATCTTTGGCAAGGAAGGTTTCGCGACCATCGCGCAAGGCTGCAAATGGCTGCACAACAATCTGGCATGGGCCTTCATCTTGGGGCTGATCATTATCACCGTGAACTGGATTGCCCATAACATCCCCAACCGCACCGACCTGAAATGGCTGGCTGCCGGAGGCGGATTGTTCAGCAAAAACAGCCACCCGCCCGCCAAGAAATTCAACGCTGGACAAAAGATCATCTTCTGGGCCTGCATATTGCTGGGCGTCTCGATCAGCCTGTCCGGCCTGTCGCTTCTGTTTCCGTTTGAATTGCCGATGTTCGCCAAAACCTTCTCGGTTGCCAATTCCACCGGCATTCCACAGGCGCTTGGTCTGAACCTGCCCGTGCAAATGTCCCCTCAGGAAGAGATGCAATATGCCCAAGTCTGGCACGTGATGGTCGCCTACGTCTTCATCGCCATTATCATCGCGCATATCTACCTCGGATCCGTCGGGATGGAGGGCGCGTTTGACGCCATGGGCACTGGCGAGGTTGAAGAACAATGGGCGCGCGAACACCACTCGTTGTGGCTGGAAGAGGTGCAGGAAAAAGAGGCTGGCAAGGCAGCGGCCTCACCCGCCGAATAGATGCGCTGGCTGATCCTTGCCCTTGCGGTGATCCCCCTGCCCGCTTGGTCAGAGTTCTTCACGCTCAAAGGCCATGGCGGACCAATCATGGGGATCGCAACGGCCCCCGATGGTCGGATCGCAACAGCCAGTTTCGATAATTCTGTCGGGCTATGGTCGGACCAGACACCCGAATGGCTGGAAGGCCACGAAGCCGCCGTGAACGCGGTCGTCTTCAACGGTACAGCCATCTATTCCGCCGGAGATGACTTCACCCTGCGCCGTTGGCCGGGCGGAGAGATCGTCGGCCAGCACAAAGGCAAAATCGTCTCTGTGGCCGCGTCCAAAACGCATGTGGCAACGGCCAGTTGGGATGGCACCATCGGTATTTGGCCGATCGACGGCACCGCCTCCGCCCTGTTCGGCCCCACGGGCAGCGGCGTGAATGCGGTCACTTTTTCACCGGATGGGTCACAGCTTTTTTCTGCTGGCGTCGATGGGTCCTTACGCGTGTGGGATGTCGCAACCGGCGAAGAAACGGACCGGCTGGTTGAACACGGCTTTGGCATCAACGAATTGATCTTCAATGCGCAGGACAACTGGATCGCATATGGCGCGGTGGACGGGGTGACACGCATCCTCGATCTGACAACCGGTGAGGAACGCGATTTCACTCTGGACCGCCGCCCGATCCTGGCCCTTGCGCTCAGCCCGGACCGAAGTCTTTTGGCCGTCGGCGACGGTGAAGGCTATATCATGATGATCAACACAACCGAATGGCGCATCACACAGGATTTTCGCGCCACCCTGCGCGGACCGGTCTGGGCGCTGTCATTCTCGGATGATGGTCACAATATCCACGCCGGAGGCATAGATGCAGCCATGTACAGCTGGCCCGTGGGTGCCCTGTCAGATCAACAACAAATGGCGTCGATCGAGCCCAGTTTTCTCAAAGATCCCGACGAAATGGAGAACGGAGAACGTCAGTTCGCCCGCAAATGCTCGATCTGCCATAGCCTGACACCCGACAGCGAACGCCGAGCTGGGCCGACGCTGCACGGTATCTTTGGGCGACCTGCCGGATCGCTGCCTGGATATTTGTACTCGGATACGCTGCAAGACTCTGATATTGTTTGGAATGAACAAACGATAAATGCCCTTTTCGATGAGGGGCCGGATCATTACATTCCGGGGTCGAAGATGCCGATGCAGCGGATTACAGAACGGCAGGACCGGGACGACCTGATCGCCTTCCTGCGCCGCGTAACGGACGACCAGAACTGAACCGGAGGAGACTATGAAAGCCTTTTTTGCCGCGGTCGCCGCGATGGTCGTGATTACAGTCGCAGCCCCTTCCACTCTGGATCGGTTCGGGTTCAGTGCCGCAGATACCACGTCTGGCCCCGCAGTACGCCTCGACTGAATGTCTCAATACCTGACCACCCGTGAACTGGCCGATCTGCTGCGCATTGGCGAGCGGAAAGCATATGACCTTGCCTCTTCGGGCGAGGTGCCCTGCGTGCGCGCCATGGGCAAGCTGCTGTTCCCAAGAACTGAGATCATCGCCTGGCTCAATGCGTCACGGTCTGGGCCCCAAGTGGCGGAACCACCCCTGCCCCCAATTGTTGCAGGCAGCCATGATCCTTTGCTGGACTGGGCATTGCGCGAAAGCGGATCGGGGTTAGCAACCTATTATGACGGCTCTTTTGATGGATTGGCGCGTCTGAGCGACCGCAGCGCGCAAGCGGCTGTGCTGCATATCCACGAAGACGTTGGGTTCAACACCAATTCCCTGCACGATGCTTTGGGCGAAGCCCCGGTCGTTCTATGTGAAATCGCCCGACGGGAACGGGGACTACTTCTTGCTCCGGGCATATCGGACATCAAATCGTTCCAAGACCTCAGATCCAGACGTGTCATCCTGCGTCAGGACAGTGCAGCCAGCCAGCGCCTGTTTGACACTCAACTTGAGGCACATGGGCTCAATCGCGACGACCTGGACATTTTCCCCGGTTGCGCCCGCACCGAAGAAGAACTGGCCATCGCTCTGCACGATCAAAAGGCCGAGGCTGGCTTTGGCCTTGGGGCCTTGGCCGGGCTTTACAACCTTGGGTTTGCGCCCACCCATTCCGAGCGGCTGGATCTGGCTATCTGGCGCAGATCGTTTTTCGATCCACCGATACAAAAACTGATGACGCTGCTGCGCTCGGATCATTTCACACAACGGGCCCGCGAGTTCGGCGGATATGACCTGTCGGGCCTCGGTACGATTCACCACAATGGAGCCAGCGGCTGATCCTCCGCCCACCGCTTCATCTTTTCAAAAATACTCGCCCCGCAGGGATTGGCCGCAGGCCAACTTATTGGGCATTGGGAAAAAACACCTGTTGTCCCTCCAGCCGGAAGGACGCAATGGCCTCCTGCCCGTCCGGCCCCGTCAGCCAGTCAATGAATCGCTGCCCAGAAGCGGCCCGCACATGCTGGTGCTTTTCCGGGTTCACAAGGATGACACCGTACTGATTGAACAAGCGCGGGTCGCCCTCGACCAATACTTCAAGATTGCCTTTGTTGCCAAAGGACAGCCACGTGGCCCGGTCTGTCAGAGTATAGGCATCCATTCCGCTGGCCACGCTCAGGGTTGCGCCCATGCCCGACCCGGTTTCGCGATACCACGTTCCCGAAGCGCCCGTAGGATCAACACCAGCATTCGACCAATGGCCCATCTCAGCCTTGTGCGTCCCACTGTCGTCTCCACGCGATGCAAAAGGGGCTTCGGCCTCTGCAATTGCGGTCAAAGCGGTCAGAATGTCGGTTTCGCCGCGAATTCCGGCCGGATCAGACTTCGGTCCCACCACAACAAAATCATTATACATCAGGTCTTTGCGCTCAACACCCCAACCATCGGCAACAAATTTCTCTTCCGCTGGCTTGGCATGTACAAGAAGAACATCACCGTCACCGTTGATTGCATTGCGGATGGCCTGACCAGTTCCCACCGCGACGACACGGACGTCTATGCCGGATTCAGCCTCGAACCACGGCAAAATATGCTCCAACAGTCCTGAGTTTTGCGTCGAGGTCGTCGATTGCACCACTATGAACGGTGTTTCCGCCGAAACCGATCCCGCCGTTAAGCCAAGTGCTACTACTGCTGCCCGAATAACTGCCCGGAACATCATATTCTCCGATTTTTCTTTTTAAGTAACCAACCCGCCTGCCAGATAGCGGCGCGATGCGTCGCTTTCCGGGGCGTCCAATACCTGTTTTGCAGCGCCATGCTCTACAACATGTCCACCCTGCATCATGACCACATCCGACGCCAACCGTCGCGCCTGCCCGATATCATGTGTCACCATCACGATCCGCACCCCACGCGCCGAGGCGCGCAGCACCATCCGCTCGATCATTTGCGTTGCAGCCGGATCAAGCGCGCTGGTGGGCTCGTCCAGAAACAACGTGTCGGGTTCCAACGCCAACGCACGCAGGACCGCAAGCCTTTGTGCCTCGCCCCCCGACAACGACCGCGCAGGTTGGCGCGCCTTTCCGTCAAGCCCGCCTTCGACCAGCAATTCAGCGATACGGGTCTTTCGGACCGCCCGCCCCAGGCCCTGACGTTTTAGAACAAAGTCCAGATTGCCAGAGACAGAACGGCGCAGCAAAACCGGGTGCTGGAACACCATAGCCTGACGCGCCTTTTGTGCAGCGCTCAGCAGTTGTCCATCCTGCACCACACGGCCATGGTCGGGTGCGATCAAACCATGCAGACAGCGCAGCAAAAGGCTTTTCCCCGCGCCGTTTGGGCCAAGAATTAGGGTTGGGCCCGGGCCATCCAGAACCAACGAAGGAACATCCAGCAACGCGCGTCCCTTGTTGCGGATCTGAAGGTCTTCAACCTCAATGCGGTTCACCATTTCGCAGATAACATCACGCATGGCGTAACCCCTCCTGCTCGGCCCGCAGGCTAACAGCGCTGACCATTGCATTCACGGCCACAGCAATCCCGATCAGGATTGCGCCCAATGCCAACGCAAGCGCCAGATTTCCTTTCGAGGTTTCCAGCGCGATGGTCGTTGTCATCACGCGTGTCACATGATTGATGTTGCCACCGACGATGATCACCGCTCCGACCTCGGCAATGGCGCGTCCAAACCCGGCAAGCAAAGCTGTGACCAAGGCCAGTCGTGCATCCCACAACAACACCGGAACGGATGCCAGTCGTGACACACCAAGGGATCGAAGCTGCTCGGAATATTCTTCAGCCAGCATCTCGATCACCTGTCGCGTCAAAGCGGCAACGATCGGAGTAACCAGAACCACCTGAGCGATGATCATCGCAGTTGGTGTATACAGAAGTTCCAGAACACCCAGAGGCCCTGAACGCGACAGCATAAGGTAAACCAGCAGCCCCACGACCACCGGCGGAAACCCCATCAGAGCATTCATCAAAACGATCAGAACCCGCCGTCCGGGAAACCGGGCCACGGCCAGGGCAGCCCCAACCGGCATACCGATCAGTGCTGAAATCAGTACCGCAAACATGGACACTTTCAGGGACAGAAGCACAATTGCCCAAAGCTCTGAGTCTCCTTGAAAGATCAGAGCGATGGCTGAACTGAATTCTGATGCAAATCCCTGCATTTTCTTCCTGGTGGCATGTATTTCGTATGAAATGCGTTCATTTACAGGTAAATACTACTCTGTTTTTCCGTCGAGTACAGACACAAATCCGGCACCTGAAACGAGAAACGCGGCCCCAGTTGGGACCGCGCCGAAAGTCTCGGACTGCAGGCTTGTGTTAGTTCAACGCTGCGTCGGTGATCTGATGCGTCCAGGCCCCGTCAGGCTGTTTGGTGATGACCGGATCCGATCCGCCCGCCAGCAGTGTATTTACGGTGCGTTCGAAATCCGCCGGGTCCAACGCGCCATTCGATCCGGCCGTCAGTTTCGCGATTTCACCCATCATACGCTGCTGATGTTCTTCGGTCTGTGCGCCGGTGGCGTCGTTTTCCAACACAATATCGGCCGCTTCATCCGGGTTTTCCTCGGCGTATTTCCAACCCTTCATCGAGGCACGAACAAAGCGTTCCATCTTGTCCACAAAGGCTGCGTCGCTCAGGTTTTCTTCCAGAACATACAGGCCATCTTCCAGTGTCGCGACGCCCTGATCTTCGTATTTGAACGTCACCAGTTCATCCGGGCTGACGCCAGCGTCAATCACCTGCCAGTATTCGTTATAGGTCATGGTGCTGATGCAATCGGCCTGACGCTGTAGCAGCGGGTCGACGTTGAAGCCCTGTTTCAGGACCTCGACACCGTTCTCGCTTTTGCCGCCGGTATCGATGCCCAAGCTGCTCATCCAGCTCATGAACGGGAACTCATTGCCAAAGAACCAAACACCCAGAGTGCGGTTCTTCAGATCTTCGGGCGAGGCGATCCCGGCATCTTTCCAGCAAGTCAGCATCATCCCCGAACTTTTGAACGGTTGGGCAATATTGACCAGCGGCAGGCCCTTTTCACGCGCGGCAAGCGCGGCTGGCATCCACTCGACTGTGACATCGGCCCCACCGCCGGCGATCACCTGAGTGGGCGCGATGTCAGGACCACCCGGCAGAATGGTGACATCCAGGCCCTCTTCCTCATAAAACCCCTTGTCCTTCGCCACATAGTAGCCTGCGAACTGCGCCTGTGTGACCCATTTGAGTTGCAAGGTCACCTCATCGGCGGCCAGCGCTGCACTGGCGGTCAGGCTAAAGGCGGCAACCGCCCCGCTGAGTAGCTTTTTCATCTTCAAGTCTCCTAGTTGCGTGTTTGCCCCGTTTTCGGGGTCTGTTGAATTTTATTATCCGCGTTGGGAAGGGTGCCAGAAGGTTACCACCTTTTCGAGCCCTGCCACGATGGAATAGAACACGGTTCCGGCCAATGCCGCCACCGCGATTTCTGCCCAGACGAGGTCAATCGACAAGCTGCCCACGCCGGTCGAGATTCTGAACCCCATACCGCGTGTAGGCGATCCGAAATACTCGGCCACGATAGCCCCGATGAGCGCCAGCGTCGTGGCGATCTTGAGGCCGTTGAATATAAAAGGCATCGCTGCTGGCAGGCGTAGTTTGATAAGTGTCTGAGTGTAGCTGGCCGCATAGGTGCGCATCAGGTCGCGCTGCATGGCATCTGCTTCGCGCAGGCCCTGCACGGTGTTCACAAGGATCGGGAAGAACACCATCACAACGACAACTGCCGCCTTGGATTGCCAATCGAACCCGAACCAGCTGACCAAAATGGGGGCGATGCCCACAATGGGCAGGGCGGCCACGAAATTGCCGATGGGCAACAACCCCCGGGTCAAGAAGACGGATCGGTCAATCAAGACGGCAGTCAGGAACGCGGCAACACTGCCGATGGCAAAACCGGTAAAGGCACCTTTGAACACGGTCTGCTTGAAGTCCTGCCACAGAATATCCGTTGAATTCGCAAAGGTTTGCGCCACCATCGAAGGCGGAGGCAGGATGACAGGCGAGACATTCAGGCCACGTACTGCCCCTTCCCACAAGATCAGCAGCGTTACACCAAACAATACGGGCACAAAGACACGCACACCTTTGGAGTCGCGATAGATCGAACGCGCCAACCAAGCATTCAGCGCCCAGGCTCCTGCCCAGAAGATCAGTGCAAAGATAAGCCAGCTCATACGCTCATCCCCATGCGTTTAAGTGTGACCCTTTGAAGAACATCCAGCAAAGTCACCAAGATGCCCGCCAGAATGGCCGCCGCAAACAACGCCGCCCAAATGGCCAGTGGTGTGCCAAACTGATCCCCGATCAGTATCCGGGCTCCCAGCCCCGAGATCGCACCTGTTGGCAGCTCACCCACAATTGTTCCAACCAGTGCTGCTGCTATGCCGACCTTCAGCGAGGTAAAGAGATACGGCACCGAAGATGGCAGGCGCAGCTTCAGAAACGCCTGCAGCCCGGTCGCGTTGTAGGTCTTGAGCAGATCGAGCTGCGACACAGCTGGAGACCGCAGACCTTTGACCATCCCAACCAGCACTGGGAAGTAGCACAGATAAGCCGAGATAATCGCCTTCGGCACGCCACGCCCTTCGATCCCCAACTGCGAGCTTAGCACAATGATCATGGGGGCCAGCGCCACGATTGGTACGGTCTGGCTGATGATCGCCCAGGGCATCAAGCTCATATCCACCACGCGGGAATACACGATCGCCACAGCCCCCAGAATGCCAACCGCCGTGCCCAGGACAAAGCCCCAGAGCGTGGATTGCAACGTGATCCACCCATGATAAATCAACGACCGTTTCGACATAGCCCGGCCCTTCATCACCATCTCGCCGGTTGTCTTCCACAACTCCTGCCCCACCTGCACCGGCGTTGGCAAGCGTGGGCGATCCAGATCATAGCCGCGCTGGATTTGCGACGGGTTTTGCGCCATCAGAACCCAGACCGAGACCTGCTGACGATCCCGAGAGGCTTCGGGAGTTACCGTTTCTCCGGCACGTTCTGCCTGATCCAGCGAAACACGGATGTTCATCGGTGCTACCGCCAAGTACCAAAGCAAGGCGATGGCAAGCAACACAGTCATGACAGATAAGAACTGCTTCATGCGTGCCACTCCATCCGAAAGACAGGCACGGTATCCGGAGGCACAGGAGGTTCTTCCGCAGTTACCTCAAACCCTTCGCGGCGGTAAAAGCGTTGTGCAGCGATGTTGGGTCTGTGCGTTGTAAGCCAGAGAAAATCTCTGCCCTCTTTTGCTTTGTCGACAAAGCGCTTGCCAATGCCTAGTCCTGTCCGACCACAATACAACGCTCCGATTTTATTGAGCGCGGGATCCACCGACATGTAGCAATCAACCGGATCACCAGCGACCCAGATTTCACGGTTGTCGAATGCATCACCGATCATGGTCGAGAGTTCTTCCACAGACAGTTCCTCGGGCATCCAATCTGTTTGCCTTGCCCAGTTGTGGACGACCGTGGCGCAGGCTGTCACGTCATCTGGCACAGCGCGCCGGATCTGATCTGTGTTCAACTCAGTCGTCATAAGAATGCCCTGCCCTCAAGCCATCGCGCACGCGGTGGGCAACTTCGATGAACTCCGGCGTATCACGAATGTCCAAGGGCCGTTCCTTGGGCAGCGGGCTGTCAATCACATCGGTGATCCGGCCCGGTCTTGGGCTCATCACTACGATTTTGGTGCTCAGGTATACGGCTTCAGGGATCGAGTGCGTCACGAACCCAATCGTCTTCTCGGTCCGCGCCCAAAGCGCCAAAAGCTGTTCGTTCAGGTGATCGCGTACGATCTCGTCCAAGGCGCCAAAAGGTTCATCCATCAGCAAAATATCGGCATCAAAGGCAAGGGCCCGTGCAATGCTGGCCCGCTGTTGCATACCGCCTGAAAGTTGCCAAGGGAACTTGCCACCAAACCCTTCAAGATCAACAAGTTTCAGAACGTTCTTAACCTGCTCTTCCTGCTCAGCCGCCGAATACCCCATGATCTCAAGCGGCAGCTTGATGTTCTTTGCAATGGTCCGCCAGGGATACAGACCCGCCGCCTGAAACACATACCCATAGGCCCGGTTCCGTCGCGCCTCATCCGGGGCCATCCCGTTCACCGTCAGCGTTCCACCCGTCGGGGTTTCCAACGCCGCGATACAGCGCAGAAATGTGGTCTTGCCACAGCCCGAAGGACCAATGAAGCTGACGAAATCGCCTTTGTCGATGGCCAGGTTCACATCCTTGAGCGCGTGAACGGGCCCATCGTTGGTCTGGAACGTCAGGTCCAGCTGCCTTGCCTCGATGACGGGCTGGGTCGTGCTTGCAGTATTCATTCTATTGCCTTGAAAAGAGTGGTGTCAGGGCTGCCCGCACAGCAGCCCACACTGATCAAACCCCGGTTGCCGGGATACCCGTCCGTTCGACCGGTCTTGGCGCAGTGAGTTCTTTCCAGGTACTCAGCGCCTTGTGTACATGCGTGTTCGCCTCACGCGCCACAAACTTCCCGTGCCCTTCCTGAGTTCTGATCTCGCCGTCATGCACCGCAACCGCGCCACGGGTCAGCGTGAACCGCGGCAACCCGCGCACTTCCTTGCCCTCAAATACGTTGTAGTCGATTGATGACTGCTGCGTCTCAGCCGAAATCACCTTGGCTTTATTTGGATCCCAAACCACCAGATCGGCATCAGCGCCGACCAGCACTGCACCTTTTTTAGGATAGCAGTTCAATATCTTGGCGATGTTTGTTGATGTAACAGCGACAAACTCGTTCGGTGTCAGGCGACCCGTATTCACACCATAGGTCCACAGCATGGGCATCCGGTCTTCTAACCCTCCGGTCCCGTTCGGGATCTTGGTGAAATCCCCAACGCCATAGCGCTTTTGCTCGGTGGTAAACGCACAATGATCCGTCGCCACAACACTCAGCGTTCCGGATTGCAGACCGTTCCACAGGCTGTCCTGATGCTGCTTGTTCCGGAACGGAGGACTCATGACCCGCCGGGCCGCATGCTCCCAGTCGTGATGGAAATACTCGCTCTCATCTAGTGTCAGATGCTGGATCAAGGGCTCGCCCCACACCCGCTTGCCCTGCATCTTGGCGCGTCGAATGGCTTCATGCGCCTCTTCGCAAGACGTATGCACCACATAAAGCGGAACGCCCGCCATGTCTGCAATCATGATGGCCCGATTGGTCGCCTCACCTTCAACCTGCGGCGGACGGGAATAAGCATGGGCTTCGGGCCCTGTATTGCCCTCAGCCAGCAGCTTGGCGCTCAACTCTGCCACGACGTCGCCGTTTTCGGCATGAACCATTGCGGTTCCACCCAATTCGGCCAGACGTTTGAACGACGCAAACAGCTCATCATCATTCACCATCAGCGCGCCTTTATAGGCCATGAAATGCTTGAACGTATTGATGCCGCGTGTCTCGATGACAGTCTTGATGTCGTCAAACACCTGCTCACCCCACCACGTGACCGCCATGTGGAACGAATAGTCACAATTGGCCCGCGTCGACTTGTTGTCCCAGCGCTTCAACGCGTCCAACAGACTTTCCCCCGGATTGGGCAGCGCAAAATCCACAACCATCGTAGTACCACCGGCCAAAGCCGCGCGCGTGCCGCTTTCGAAATCGTCGCTGGAGTACGTGCCCATAAAGGGCATCTCCAAGTGAGTATGAGGATCGATCCCGCCCGGCATGACATAACAGCCGGTGGCGTCCAGCTCCTTGTCGCCCTTCAGATCCATTCCGATTTCAGTGATCACGCCACCTTCGACCAGCACGTCTGCTTTGTACGACAAATCTGCAGTGACGACGGTTCCGTTCTTGATAACAGTGCTCATTTCAAACTCCCTGATGCGGTCTGCGCCGCTTGCTTCATCTGGCTATAAATACCTCGGGGGAGTCGCCCATCGGGCGACGGGGGCAGAGCCCCCTATTCCACGATCTCAGCCGTCTCGACGACCGCATGCAACAGAACATCCGCCCCGGCTGCCGCCCAGTCCTTGCTGATTTCTTCAGCCTCGTTGTGGCTCAATCCATCCACGCATGGACACATGATCATCGCCGTCGGTGCCACACGGTTGATCCAACAGGCATCATGCCCCGCGCCCGAAATGATATCCGTATGAGAATACCCCAACCGCTCGGCCGCGTTGCGTACGGCAGACACACAGCCATCATCGAATTTCACCGGATCGAACCCGCCGACTTTTTCGAATTCGATCTGCAGGCCCATGTCTTCAACGATATCCTCAGCCACCACCTTCAGGCGGTTTTCCATATCAGTAATGACGTCCAGTTCGGGCGAGCGGAAATCGACCGTGAATACCACCTTGCCCGGGATCACATTGCGTGAGTTCGGATACACATCGATATGCCCAGCAGCTCCCACCGCATGAGGCGCATGTGACCAGGCAATCTCGTCCACTTTCTCCAGAATACGCGCCATCGCCAAACCAGCATTCTTTCGCATCGGCATCGGGGTTGATCCGGTGTGGGCATCCTTGCCGGTCACGGTAATCTGTGTCCAGCTCAGCCCCTGCCCGTGTGTGACAACGCCAATATCCTTACCTTCAGCCTCCAATATCGGGCCCTGTTCGATATGCAGCTCAAAGAACGCGTGCATTTTCCGTGCGCCAACTTCTTCATCGCCACGCCAGCCGATGCGGTTCAGTTCATCCCCGAACTTCTTGCCCTCGGTATCCTCGCGCTCATACGCCCAATCCTGCGTGTGCATTCCCGCGAACACCCCCGAAGACAGCATGGCGGGCGCATATCGCGTGCCCTCTTCATTGGTCCAGTTGGTCGCCACGATCGGGTGCTTTGTTTTGATCCCAAGATCGTTGAGGGTCCGGATGATTTCCAGCCCCCCCAGAACACCCAGAACACCATCATACTTCCCGCCCGTCGGCTGCGTATCCAGATGCGAACCGACATAGACCGGCAGTGCGTCAGGATCCGTCCCTTCGCGGTGGGCGAACATGTTTCCCATCTGGTCCAAGCCCATGGAACAGCCAGCTTCCTCGCACCATTTCTGGAACAGCGCGCGGCCTTCTGCGTCCTCGTCGGTCAGGGTTTGCCGGTTGTTGCCACCGGCCACACCGGGGCCGATCTTGGCCATCTCCATCAGGCTGTCCCACAACCTGTCGCCATTGATCCTGAGATTCTGCGCCGGAGCTGCCATGTTCATCTTCCCTGTTTGCATGCGATTTAGCTCGCTTTTGGTGTCTTGATTTGACCATCTGGTCAAACTCACGCTATCACGGGTTCGAGATCAGTCAAGAAATTGCGCGGCACAGCTTGAATTTTCACTGAATTCCGCGCCTATAGTCGAAAAAAGAGACACGCTGAAAACATGCCGAAAGACCGCGCACCGACTCGCATTCAGAAAAAGAACCGTGCTGCGATCCTCGAGGCCGCCCTGAACGTGTTTTCAGCCCACGGGTTTCGTGGATCGACCGTGGATCAGATTGCCGCCGAGGCCGGACTGAGCAAACCAAACCTGCTGTACTATTTCCCGTCGAAAGAGGCGATTCACACCGAACTGCTGTCCGGCCTTCTGGAAACCTGGCTGGCCCCCTTGCACGATCTGGACGAGGATGGCGATCCGATGGAGGAAATCCTGGCCTACATTCGCCGCAAGTTGCAAATGAGTCAGGAGTTACCACGCGAAAGCCGCCTTTTTGCCAATGAACTGGTGCAAGGCGCGCCGCGTATCCACGAAGCTTTGTCCAAGGATCTGAAAGAACTGGTCGACGAAAAAACCGTGATCCTGACGCGCTGGATGGATCAGGGTAAAATTGCGCGGCTGCACCCCTATCACCTGATGTTTTCGATCTGGGCGCTGACGCAGCATTACGCCGATTTCGACGTCCAGGTGCGTGCCATTTTGGGCCAAGAGGATCCGTTTGAAGGGGCTGCCCCCTTTGTGGACACCCTGTATCGAAAGCTTCTGACCCCTTGAAAAAGGGGCCGCAAAACGGCCCCTTGATGATCTTCAATACCCGGTTCATTCGGCCGCTTTGGCCATCGGGTTATTCGGATGCGTGGTCCAGTTCGCATAGGTCGGCTGCACCTCTTTACCCGTCCGGGGATCAACCTCGCCCGGTGCCATGGGCACCATCGAGATACAGTCTTCAACCGGGCAAACATCAACGCAGAGATTGCACGCCACGCATTCCTCGTCGATCACTTCGAACACGCGGTCGTCAGACATCGAAATCGCCTGGTGGCTGGTGTCTTCACACGCCGCATAGCAGCGGCCACATTTGATGCACTGGTCCTGATCGATCTTTGCCTTGGCGATGTAGTTCAGGTTCAGATACTGCCAGTCGGTGACGTTGGGCACGGCACGACCGATCACCTCGTCAATGCTGGTGTATCCTTTCTCATCCATCCATTCGGACAGACCGGCAGTCAACTCGTCGATAATCTTGAATCCATAGGTCATTGCAGCGGTGCAAACCTGTACAGTACCACAACCCAAAGAGATGAACTCAGCCGCATCGCGCCATGTGGTGACGCCGCCTATGCCGGAAATCGGCAGGCCATGCGTGGCCTCGGCCCGCGCGATCTCGGACACCATCGACAGGGCAATCGGCTTAACCGCAGGGCCACAATAGCCACCATGGCTGCCTTTGCCGTCGATTGAGGGTTCGGGGCTGAACGTATCCAGATTGACGCTTGTGATCGAGTTGATTGTGTTGATCAGCGAGACCGCATCCGCGCCACCGTTCTTAGCCGCAGCTGCAGGTTTGCGGATATCGGTGATGTTGGGCGTCAATTTCACGATGACCGGGCGGTCGTAGTACTGCTTACACCACCGCGTCACCATTTCGATGTATTCCGGCACCTGCCCAACGGCCGAGCCCATGCCGCGCTCGCTCATCCCGTGTGGGCAGCCGAAGTTCAGTTCGATCCCATCTGCGCCAGTTTCGGCAACGCGCGGCAGGATGGCCTTCCAAGCCGCTTCCTCGCACGGCACCATGATCGAAGCGATCAGAGCGCGATCCGGGTAATCCGCTTTGACCCGCGCCATTTCCTCGAGGTTCACTTCCAGTGGCCGGTCCGTGATCAACTCGATATTGTTCAGGCCAAGCAACCGCCGATCCGCGCCATATATCGCGCCATATCGCGGGCCGTTCACGTTCACCACCGGAGGGCCCTCGGATCCCAGCGTTTTCCAGACCACACCGCCCCACCCGGCCTCAAACGCGCGGCGGACGTTGTATTCCTTGTCAGTGGGTGGCGCAGAGGCCAGCCAATAGGGATTGGGGCTGGAAATGCCCAGAAAGTTTGTCGTCAGATCGGCCATGGCTTCTCCCTTCCCGGCTCAGCCGGATTTCTTGAATATCATTTCAGTCGGGCGAATGCGCCCGGCCTTTAGGTTTGTGACGTAGTTTTGGAATTTCTCGGGCGCCGTCTCGCCCATCATCAGGTGAATCCCCAACGGCGCGGGGCCGCTCTCAGCGATCTTGGCAAAGACATCTTTGAAGAACTGGATCGCAAAATCGGTGCGGTCCGTTTCGGTCTCAAGCTCCAGCCCTGCCGCTGCCGCGGCATCTTTGTACACATCCGGTGCGTGCACGAACGAAGTCTCCGGCAAAGTGGACCATGGAAGAGGGAACGCCAAAGGCTCATCCACGTCTCCGCCCATGACATCGAACAGGGCAAAGGTTCCGCCCGTGGCCAGCGCCCGCGACACTTCCGCAAACAGTCCGGCTTTGTCTTCAATGTTCATGCCCACATGCATCATGACCGCAAGGTCAAATCCCGCATCCGGCACGGGCATGTCCAAAGCACTGCCCACATGAAAGGTGGCCTTTTCCGAATGCCCGACCAGATCGCTTAACGCGGTGGCTGTTTCCACAAATTCAGGCGTCAGATCGACCCCGGTTACCGACGAGTCATAACGATCCACGATATAGCGCGAGGTGCCGCCTATACCGCACCCCACATCCAGAACGCGGGTTGCATGGGTCGGCGAAAGTTGCGCAAACAGGTTGTCGGTTGCCAAAACGCCGCCGGTGTGGAACTCGTCCCCAGCTTTCAGATCGGCAACTGTGGCCGCGTCCGGGTCAATGCCACTGGCCTCAAGCGCCGCGCGGACGCGTTCGGTCAGGGCACCGGTGGTATAGTGTTGAGCTACAGCTTGTTCGATCTGGGACATGGGAATACCTCAGCAGCGAAAGGAATGGGGTGAATACCCCACCCTATCACGAAACGAGCGTCGCGTGGATGTCCATCGCCGCATCCCGGCCTTCGGCTACTGCGGTTACGGTCAGGTCTTCACCGCCTGCCGCGCAGTCTCCACCAGCCCAGACACCCGACATTGAGGTGCGCCCGGTCCCGGTGACAGCAATCTTATTGCCGTCAAGCGAAAGCCCTTCGGGTGCGCCATCCAGCGTCTGACCGATGGCTTTGAGCACCTGATCTGCTGGTAAACGGATCGTCTCTCCGGTGCCCGTAAGCTGACCGTTCTGGCTGGAGGTATATTCCAGTTCGATCTCGGCAGCAGTTCCGTTTCCATGCACAGCCACCGGCTGCACATTGGTCAGAATCCGAACGCCGTGCGAGGCCGCAAGGTCCTGTTCATAGCGGCTTGCCCCCATGGCGTCGCGGCCGCGACGGTACGCAATTGTGACATGTTCAGCGCCAAGCAGCTTGGATTTCACAGCAGCATCCACAGCCGTCATGCCGCCGCCAATGACGACGACGTTCCGCCCAACAGGCAGGTCAGAAAGATCGCTGACCTGCCGCACGTCCGAGATGAAATCGACAGCGGCGCGCACGCCATCCTTATCGACACCGCCTGCGCGCAGAGCATTCACCCCAGCCAGGCCGATGGACAGGAATACGGCGTCGTAATTTTCAAGAAGGCCATCCAGTGAGATGCCGTCGCCCAGCACCGACCCGGTCTCGATCGCGATCCCGCCGATTTTCAGCAGCCAGTCTACCTCGGCCTGTGCAAAATCGTTGGTCGATTTATAAGCGGCGATCCCATATTCGTTCAGGCCGCCCGGCTTGGGCTTGCTTTCATGGATCACAACGTCATGGCCCAGCATGGCCAGACGGTGTGCGCAGGCCAGACCGGCAGGCCCTGCCCCAACAACAGCAACAGTCTTACCCGTCGGCGCCGCCCGTTCGAACGGATGCGTCCCCGACGCCATGATGTTGTCCGTCGCAAAACGTTGAAGACGACCAATCTCAACCGGCTTACCTTCGGCAGCTTCGCGCACACAGGCTTCTTCGCAAAGGGTTTCGGTCGGACAGACCCGAGCGCACATGCCGCCCAGAATATTCTGTTCCAGAATGGTCCGCCCTGCCGATTGTGGCTGTCCGGCCTGTATCTGGCGTATGAACAGCGGAATATCGATATCCGTCGGACACGCGGTCACGCATGGTGCGTCATAGCAGAAATAGCAACGGTCTGCAGCAACGGCGGCCTCATGCGGGGCCAGTGGCGGATGCAGATCGGTGAAATTCGAGGTCAGCTCATCGCTGGAAAGCCGCCCAGCAACGATGCCGGGTGCCATCTGGCCCTGTGCCATCACTCTACTCCCTGTAGATATGTTTGTTATGACCTCAGCTTGCCACAAAAAAATATTTTATCAATTGGTAAAATTTATCAAATGGTCAAAAAATTGAAAAACCGGGCCAAAAGACTCGGTTTCGTCTGGTTTTGCGTAATTTTGAGGCGAAAAACCTTAGATCATTTTGCCAAGATGGCCGGATTTGACCCAAACCCGTGCGCCATCCGGCCCTGCAATCGCCTGCGTGCGCGTACCCGGCGGCAGGCGCAACCAGTCCCATTTGGCAAAGTTTTCGCCGTTCTCGGAAAAGCCACCGGCGATGACAAAGACCTCCATCCCCTCGCCTGCATCCAGTTCAATCTTGTCCCCGGCAGCCCAGCTTTGCACGTGAACATCTTCATGATCGTCTTTGAACAGATGCAGATCAGCCTCACCGTTCACAGACTTGTGCACCTCGGTCCGATCTTGTGGATCGAATTGGTGGAGCTTGACCAGAATGGTCGCCCCTTCGGCTGCCGACGGGGTATGAGACGACGTTGGCGGATTGCGCACGTAGCTTCCAACTGGAAAATCCCCTGTTTCATCCTGAAAGACACCGTCAAGAACCAGATATTCCTCTCCACCATCATGCGTATGTGCAGAAAACGCACTGCCGGGTGCAAAGCGGACGATTGTTGTGGCGCGGGCAACCTCGTCGCCGATGCGATCCAGCATTTTCCGCTCGACCCCTGCGGCCGGGGACGCAACCCAGTCTGTTTCGTCGAAATGAACCGCAACCCGTTTCGTGAAATCCGCGTTGATCCGCATGTTCGCCCCTTTCATCTAACGACCGTGATAGAAATGGGATCTTATGCCGGAATTGCAAATTTTCGGCTTTTGACGGCTCGGGTCAGGTGTTGTACTCCGGGACGAAGGGTGCAGGGTCGTGTACCCATCGGGAACAGGCGCAGATGCAGGCAAATCCACAGAAATTCAACATCGCGGTGGTCGGGCAAAACAATCGCCTGCAATACGAGGCCCTGCTGTTTGCCGCATCATTGCGTCACAGCTCACCTCAATTTGAAGGCAAGCTGTTTGTGGCCACGCCCAACCCGGGGCCGCGTTGGAGTCAAAACCCCAGCATTCAGGACGAAGATGTTCTAAAGGCGTTGCAACAACTGAACGTCGAAATCCTACCTTTCGACTCGCATGTCTTTGGTGAAAGCTATCCCTACGGCAACAAGATCGAGGCCCTGCTGGCATTGCCAGAGGACGAACCCTTTGTGTTCTTTGACACCGACACACTGATCACCGGAGACATCGCACGCGTACCTTTTGATTTCGACCGCCCCGGCGCGTCGCTGAAGGTTGAAGGCACTTGGCCAAAGCCAACGCTTTACGGCCCCGGTTTTGATGGCATATGGCGCGCGCTGTATCAGCGGTTCGGGTTGGATTTCGAAAGCTCGCTGGACACCAGCCAACCGCATGATTATTGGCGGCGATATCTGTATTTCAACGCAGGCTATTTCTTTTACAAATGCCCCAGGGTTTTTGGCGAACGCTATCTGGACTATGCCAGAACGATCCGAGACGCACACATTCCCGAACTGACAGGTCAGAACCTTGATCCGTGGCTGGATCAAGCCGCCCTTCCGCTTGTGGTACATTCGTT
>NZ_JBXWSB010000002.1:0-91968 GCF_059613205.1 Ruegeria sp. BHSB064 | reverse complement strand
AAACCCTGATCGAAGCAGCCCTGAGCGCGCCGTTTGATCACGTTCTGGACTTGGGGGTCGGGTCGGGTTGCATCCTGATTACGTTGCTGGCCGAACGTTCCAGCGCGTCAGGCGTCGGGGCCGATCTGAGTGAAGCAGCCTGTCTTCAAGCCAGCGCCAACGCGGTCGAACATCACGTTCAGGGGCGGGTTGATATTGTGCGCTCGGATTGGTTTGAAAACATTGATGGTCAATTTGACCTTATTGTTTCAAATCCGCCCTATATCTCGCTGGACGAGATGGTCGAATTGTCGCCTGAGGTCAAAGAGCACGAGCCTCGTATGGCCCTGACCGACGAAGGGGACGGGTTGGGAGCATATCGTCGGATCGCCGCGTCAGCCCCGGATTTTCTGTTGCCGGGGGGGCGGATCCTTGTGGAAATAGGCCCAACGCAAGCAAAAAAAGTTGCTGCTTTGTTTGATGCGGCAGGGCTTGTAGATGTTTGTGTGATCCCTGATCTGGATGGGCGCGACCGTGTGGTTGGCGCAAAAATGCCGGGTTGATCGGCGGGATTGCGACCAAAAAGCGCTGCCCGAACCAAAAAAGCTGGTGAAAACCCGAGATTCCTCTTGTCTGCGCGGTCAGGACATGTTTACTCAGGATTAGTCGGCGAGGTTGACGCTGTTGCAGCGCGCCCCTGACGCCAAGCCCAAAAAAGTCGAGATCCCGTCACGGCAAACGCCTTAGAGCAGTGCAAAACACGGGTGGTTCGGCAGCGAATTGATAAGGCTGACGTAGAGAAAGATGAGATCTTCCAAATCCCGCTCGCGGGCCAAGAATAACCGCAATCGTCCCTCCGGCGGCAACGTCGTAAACCGTGTTTTTGACAGCTCGGGCCCCGAGGGCAAGGTGCGTGGCACGCCGCAGCAGATCATTGACAAATACAACCAACTGGCACGTGACGCGCAACTGTCAAACGACCGTATAGCGGCCGAAAACTTTCAGCAGCATGCCGAGCATTACTTGCGAATGCTGAGCGAGGCGCAGCGCGAAATGGAAGCCCGCCGGGAAGAGCAGGAGCGCCAGAACCGCGAACGTCAGGCCGAACGGGATCGCGAACGCGCCGAACGTCAGGAACGTGAAGCCGCCCGTCAGGCCGACCCGGCCGAAGCGCCGCAGCCGGATGTGATGGATTTCGCAGCCCCCGAGGCCGCACCGGAAAGCGGGCTGGTTGAAACTCCGGAAAGCAAAGAGGCTGAAGGCTCGGCGCCGGAGAAAAAGGAAAAACCTGCACGCAAGCCGCGGGCCCGTAAGCCCAAAGCTGCACCGGTGAGCGAAGAGGCCCCCAAAACCGATGGGGACGCACCGGAAGCGGCTGAATAAGCCAAAAAACAAATCGAACAAAAGCCCCGGTACATCCGGGGTTTTTTATTTTCAGGTCTTTTGAACTTCGCGGGCAAGTGCGCAGAACGCTTCCAGCGGGACTTGTTCCGCGCGTTCCGTGGGCTGAATACCTGCGGCCAGCAAACGATCTTCGATATCGGGGGCCACGCCCTTCAATGAAGCCCGCAGCATTTTACGGCGTTGATTGAAGGCCGCAGCCACAACACGGGACAGGGTGGCAGCATCGGCGGGATAGCGCGGTTCGGGCAGGGCGGTCAGGTGAACCACGGCGCTGGACACCTTGGGCGGTGGGGTGAACGCGCCCGGGGGCAGCGACATGGCGATGCGCGCCTCAGCCCGCCACTGGGCGAGGATTGCGAGACGTCCGTACGCCTTGCTGCCGGGTTGCGCGACGATACGTTCGGCCACTTCCCGTTGGAACATCAGTGTCAGGCTTTGCCAGAAGGGTGGCCATTGTGGTGGTGTCAGCCAACGAACCAGCAATTCGGTGCCCACGTTATAGGGCAGGTTGGCCGCAACGCGGATCGGCGGCGTCAGGTGTTCCAGCGGGTTGATTTCCAGCGCGTCTCCGTTGATGACCTGAAGCCGTCCGGGATACGCGGCAGCGATGTCGTTCAGGGCAGCGATACAGCGCGTGTCTTTTTCCAGCGCCACGACCTTGCGCGCGCCTTCGGATAAAAGCCCGCGGGTCAGGCCGCCAGGACCCGGGCCGATTTCCAGCACATCACATTCTGTCAGGTCCCCGGCCTGACGGGCGATCTTGGCGGTCAGGTTGAGGTCCAGCAGGAAGTTCTGACCCAGCGATTTGCGCGCCGAAAGTTGATGAGTTGCGATGACCTCGCGCAGCGGAGGGAGATTGTCGATAGCGCTCATGATCCGATTACCGTGACGCAAAGGGGCGCAGATGCGCCAGAAGAATTTTGCCTCCGGCGGAGGTATTTTCAGCCAGGTGAAGGATCAAGAGCTTTTTGCCATGCGTTGAGCAAGCTTCAGGGCCTCGATCAGGCTGGTGGGCGTGGCGACGCCTTTCCCGGCGATGTCCAGCGCGGTGCCGTGATCCGGCGACGTACGGATGAAGGGCAGGCCCAGTGTCACGTTCACGCCCCGATCGAAATCCAGGGTCTTGATCGGGATCAGGGCCTGATCGTGATACATCGCGATGGCGGCGTCATATCGGGCGCGGGCCGCGGCGTGAAATAGGGTATCTGCCGGATGGGGGCCGGTAAGGGTCGCACCATCCGGGCTCAGTTCAGCGATAAGCGAGGCAATCCAATCGCCTTCCTCGGTTCCCATTTTGCCGCCTTCGCCCGCATGAGGGTTGAGACCGGCGACGGCGATGCGCGGGTGAGGGATGCCGAACTGTTTGCGCAGGCCAGCCGCGGTGATGTGAATCGTGTCGCGCAAAAGGTCCGGTGTCAGGGCCGCGGGTACCTGAGACAGTGGGATATGGATTGTGGCAGGCACGACACGCAGTTGATCGCTGGCCAACATCATCACGACCCGTTGCGTCCCAGAGAGAGCGGCGAGAAATTCGGTATGACCAGGGTAACTAAACCCGGCCCCATCGATCAGAGCTTTTTTGTGGATGGGCGCTGTGCAAAGTGCCGCGGCGTGTCCTGCTTTCACCAATTCGACACCGGTTTCGATGGCATCGATCACAGAAGGTGCGTTGGTGGGGTCGGGCTGGCCCGGCACATTGGGGGCCGGGAAATCCAGTTGCAGGATGGGCAGCGCTTGATCGCAGACCGTCAGGGCTTGCGCTGGATCTTCGATTTCCGCGACCGGAGTGTC
This sequence comes from Ruegeria sp. BHSB064, assembly GCF_059613205.1. Taxonomy (NCBI): domain Bacteria; kingdom Pseudomonadati; phylum Pseudomonadota; class Alphaproteobacteria; order Rhodobacterales; family Roseobacteraceae; genus Ruegeria; species Ruegeria sp. BHSB064. Next base: position 88,794 of record NZ_JBXWSB010000002.1, on the reverse strand, counting down.
AGCAGGCAGGTGGCTTGCATCGCCAATATAGAAGAACGGGCAGGTGCCGCGCAGTTCGCGCCAGGCTTTGGCCGCTATTTCGGGGCCGATCCCTGTCGGTTCACCGCAGCTGAGCGCGATTGGGAGTGTCATTCCTGAATGATAACGGCGTCAGCCCGCAGCTGTTCCACCAGGCTTTCGGCAAAGGCCTGAAGGCGCTGCTGTGCCAGGGCATTGGCCACGTCCGCGCGAGAGGTGTTCTCTCCCAGATCGCGTGTGCGGTTGCACAGCATCAGGAACATCAGCGTCTGACCATTGTTGCGTGTCAGGTTAATAGACACCTCGTTGCGGTCAAGTTTAGCCAACTCTACAGCGACATCTCGGGGCACTTCGGAAGGGGCGGCGTCGATGCGTTCCAAGACCTCTGGGGGCTGATCTTTAGCGATGCCATACAGGTCATCGCAGGTATCGATCTCTTCCTTCAGGCGAGTGGCTTGCGACAGCGCGTCGGTACTGCGACCACCTGGAATATAGTAGATTGCATAATCCAGTTTTGAGATCGGGGCGGCTGAAGTTGCAACCTCACGCAAGCCGCGCATCTGGAACAAGGCGACAGCATTCGGCAGCGAAATGGGGTCTGTAACCTCACCGTTTTGAAGTCCCAGAAGAACAGGCTGCAGAGCTGGGGGAAGGTCGGTGATGTTCAGCCAGTCCAGCCGACCGCCCTGATCGCGGGTGGCGGCTGCGGAATATTGTGCCGCCGCCGCTGAAAACGCATCAACACCTTCCAGTCGCGAGATTTCCTGAGCCAGCAGTTCGGTCTGCGCAACGGTTTGCTGGTTCACCGGGATGATAATTTCTGACAAAAGGACCTGAAGACCACCGCCACCGGTCTGCCCCAGGGCCCGGTCGATCTCATCTTCGGTGGGACGCGCCTGCGACAGGTAGCGTGAGCTGATGTAGTCACGCCAGGCCAACTGATCCGCGACGTAATCCCGAACGGTTTCCGGGTCGACGCCTGAATCCCCTAGCAACTGCAGGAACTGTTCCGAGGATAGCTGGCCGCGCGACGCAAATTCGTCGATGCCAAGTTGGACGGCCTCGGGGGCAGCTTGCACGCCAGCTTCGCGCATGACCTGCTGGCGCAGTTTTGCATCGATCAGGGCATCTCGTACGTCTGCTTCGCTGCTGCCGGGCAGGCCCAGTACGTTCAGAAATTGCAGGCGCTGTTCGAGTTCGTACCAGGTCACAATGTCCTGGTTGACCCGGATCGCAGGAGAAAACAGGCTTTGCGCCATGGCCTGCGACCCTGCAACTGCAAAAACTGCGGCGGCCAACGCCGGCGCGACCGGTTTAAGCCAACCGGAACGTAGAAACCTGGAGAAACCTGATATCAACTGCATGTTCTCTTGTATGTCTTACCACCGCCTTCGACAGAGTAACCTGTCAATGACAGGGTAAAGCCGAATTCTGTCGAAGGCTCAATAGTGGATGTTGAAGTAAAGCGCCGGCTTACGGACATGTTAACCTGCACGCATTCGTTGCGGTAGGTCACGCCTAGACCCAGACGGATCGGTTCGGATTGGCCCAGATCATAACGCGCCTCGGCATTGGTCAGCCAGTTCTGGTCGACCTGATACCGGCCCAGAAGCCAGATTTCCGATATTTCGTTGACGATATTTTCCGCCGGATCCGGTTCCTGCCAGATATAGCTGCCAGAAACCCCCGCAAACTCGTTTGCCCAGGCACCACGAAGTTCCGCTTTGACAAAGCTGAAATCGTTGTCGATCAATCCGCGCCCGCCAAGTGACCAACCATTGTTGGTTCTGATCTGTCCTGCGATCAGCAGATCGGATGAGGTGCCCTGCAACCCCGATGACAGGGTGAAATTCGGATCGGCATCCGCCCGAAACACCTGACCCACGGTGGCCAGCGCCTGCCAGCCACCTGCGCCATAACGGGCCCAGTTCAGACCAACGACACCGGTGGCACCGTCTTCGCGTTGGTCTTCTGCCGGGAAGCGCGAGAGCGCCAGCAGGTTACCCTGATCGAATTCCTGAAAGGTACTCTCGTCATTTGGCACGTCTGTGTCCGACACATGCGTCCATCCGATCTGGGCGATGGGTTCAAGGAATTGAACTGCGCCCGATTGCTCGCGCCGCGTCATCGGATAGCGCAGCGTCAGAGCAGCCCTTGGAGTCGAGCGGGTGACTTGCGAGGGGAAGTTACTGTCATGGCGAATGTTGAACGTATCGACAGACGCCCCCAGCGTTGCATCGGCGCGCAGACCCGAAGCGAAGGTCCAGCTGCGCAGCCATTCTGCGTCAAACGTGGCACGCGCGATATCTCGGCCAACAACGTCCGCGTCGCTTGTGCGTTCATGAGCGTGGCTGATAAAGGCCAGTCGCACTTCGCCGCCCAATGCGGCGGGAAAAAAGCGTTTTTCGTAATTCAGATCGAAAACGCGAGACGGAATTTCGTCCTGATTTTCGCTTTCGCGCAGCGTTTTGTAATGGATCAGGCTTGTCTTGAATGCGGTATCCCGCTTGATCCGCTCCAGCGAAAGCTCACTGCGCAAACGATCCAGATCAGGCAGGCCGTAATCCACAAGATAGGCATCGTCCGAAGCTGTTTGCACGTTGAATGTCAGTCGGAAGTCATTCTTGAGGTTGAACCAGCCATTTGCGAACAGGTAGCCCCGATCCTGATCAGGCTGAATGTCATCGCGCGTATAGGCTCCTTCTAACTGAATACGTCCGTTCACAAAGGCCTGACGGTATCTATACCCCAGCGTCGTTGTTTTGGATGACACGTAAGGTGTCAGCGTCAGGTCCTTGTGGTCCCCCAGCTTAATGAAATACGGGACTTGCACACCGGTTCCCAATTGCGATGTGCTGCGGATCGACGGGACCAGAAAACCCGTCGCGCGGTCCAGCGTGGGATCGGGCAGGCGCAGATAGGGGAAATAGAACACCGGGTAGTCGAGCACCCGAAGCTGTGCGCCTTCGAAATACAGTTGTTGCTCTAACTGGTCATGTGTGACGCGGCGGGCCCGGATCTGCCAGAGCGGCGGCTTGCCGTTGGCGCAGACATGGCAGGACGTGGCCGAGACTTTGCTGAACTGAGTATAGCGGCCCGCTGCCCGCTTTGCCTGAACCGACGCAATCTGAACCTGCTGCTCAAAGACCATCCGTGCGCCGACCAGCAAACCGTTCTGAATGCCACTGTCAAGTTGCCCGGAATCGGCCAGCAGCGTTGTCTGGCCGCCCTGATCGATACGGATGGGGCCTTCCAATGTCAGCTCACCGGTTTCACGGTCATAGGTGATGCGCTGAGCGGACAGCTTGATGTCGCCTTGAAAAGCCTCGACATTGCCTTCTGCCACCAGTCTGCGTTCGGGCGTAATGAAAACCTTGTCGGCGACCAACAGGGCCGGCTCTTCCTGTGTCTCTGCGCCCTGAGGCTGCACTTGCGTCGACTGGGCCACAAGGGTTGCCGGGGTGGACAAGGCCAGCGCGCTGGTCAGCAACAGGGGAACGATGCGGCGCATCAGCCGTCCTCCGCATGAAGCAGCAGGCCAAGAGACAGCAAAATGGCAGCAAAGGGCGGTGCCCAGGCAGCGATGTAAGTGGGCAATTGTCCGTTTTCCCCGAGGATTTGCGCAAAGTTGCGGACGAAGTAGATGGCAAAGCCAAGCAGAACCGCTGTCAGTACTGCGATACCCGTTCCGCCAAAGCGGACGTGACGCATAGTGAAGGCTGCCCCGATCAGGACCATCGAGACCAGAAAGAAGGGGCGTGCCAGCTGCACTTGCAGCCAGACCTCATACTGTTTGGTCGAAAAGCCTGCTTCGCGCAGATCCGCGATCAGTTGCGGCAGGTCATAAACCGAAACGGAATCCTGTTGCCCCAGCGTGTCGAGAATGCGTTGGCGGGTCAGCGAGGTTGGCAAGTCCAGGCGGTCATGAACAACGGCGTTGGTTTCTGGGTTCTCACCGTCTTGCATGGACCAGATCTTGGCGTTGGTAAGAACCCACCGACCGTCCTCAAGATCGGCCCGGTCGGCAATGATCTGTTGGGTTGGCTTTCCATCGCGAGCGAAGGTGATCACAGTCACGTCGTCCAGCCCCAGGGTATCGCCGTTTGAGGTGCCGCGCGCGTGGATCACCGCTTGTCCGTTTTCCGCCGATTGACGCAGCCACAACCCTTCACTGCTGATCGACAGGGCGGAACTGCCGTTGTTGCGGTAGGAATCGGAAAGGCGCTGGAACTCTTCCGAGGTGGCGGCGGCAATCGGGTTCAGCAATGCCACGGCCAGCACTCCGATGGTCAGCGCCAGAAGAACAGGGGCCACCAAAGCGCGGATGCCCGAGCGGCCGGTGGCACGTGTCACCACCAGCTCTGAGGTGCGCGCCAGCCCAACGAACAGGGCGATGGTCGACAGAATGACCAGCAGCGGAAGCATTTCGCTGATCGCGGCCGGTGTGTTGAGCAGTGTAAGTTGCAACAACTGTCCGAAAGACAGGTCGTAATCGTCAAATCGGCGAATCTGTTCGATCAGATCTATAAGAATCATCAGGGTCAGGAAGATGCCGCCAATGACCAGAAAACTCTGCATGAACCGGCGGGCGAAATAGCGGTCGAGGATCACGGGCGTGCCCCCGCAAAGCTTGCAACACGGGCGTTCGGGCCGATTGCGCGCGCGCAGAATATTCTGCGCAACGGCTTATGCCTGCCCTCTCGTGCCACGTCTTTCTCCCCCGAGCCTGCCGGTTATTTTTCGGAGACCTTAATGCAATTGAAGGCCGGGGAAAACTGCTATCTGGTCAAGCGGTGCCGCGCGGGCTAGGTCTTGGGGAACAGATTTTGAGGAGTTTGCAATGAGCAGTCTGGTACCGATCCGCTTTCAGGAGTTCGACATGGATGCGATGGCGCTGGCAGAAGGCCGGGTGGTCATCATCATCCCGTCCGACGGCAAGATGAATCCTGCCGCCCGCAGGGCCAACCGTCTGACGAAGGGGGCTGTTGCGCGGCTGGTCGAAAGCGGGTCTTTCGAAAAATCCAAGACTGCGGACGTGATCTCGTTGGCGTGGCCTGCCGGGATGGCGGCCGAAGCCCTGGACGTTCTGGTACTGCCACGCCGCCCCGAGGCGGACGAGGCGCGCAAGGCGGGCGCTGCATTGGCCAAACTGGCAGGTGGCAAGGACGTACTTGTAATGGTCGGCAATCAGGCGCGCACGGAAGATCTGGCTTTGGGTATCGCGCTGCGCAGCTATGACTTTGACGCGCATAAGACCAAAGAAAGCGAAGACGCAGGCACGGTCACAATCAGCCATTCGAAACCTGATGAGGCCGAGGCGGAATTTGCGCCGCTTTATGCAATTGCAGATGGCGTGCGGATGACCCGCGATCTGACCAACGAGCCTGCAAACGTTCTGACAACCACCGAATTTGCAGATCGATTGGTCGAGATGAAGGAATTGGGGCTGGAAGTTGAAGTTCTGGACGAAGACAAGCTGGCCGAACTGGGAATGCGCACATTGCTGAGCGTAGGGCAGGGCTCGGACAGCCCGTCCAAAGTGGTTGTCATGAACTGGAAGGGCGGTGACAAGGGCGATGCGCCGCTGGCACTGGTCGGCAAGGGTGTGGTGTTTGACACCGGTGGTATCTCGCTCAAGCCTGCCGGTGGAATGGAAGAAATGACCATGGATATGGGCGGCGCTGGTGTTGTTGCGGGGACCATGCGCGCGCTGGCCAAGCGCAAGGCCAAGGCCAATGTCGTTGGTCTGGTTGGACTGGTTGAAAACATGCCATCCGGCAACGCAACGCGCCCTGGCGATGTGGTCAAATCGATGAAGGGCGACACGGTCGAGATCATCAACACCGATGCCGAAGGCCGTTTGGTTTTGTGTGACGTGATGTGGTACGCGCAGGAACGGTTCAAACCGGTGGGCATGATCGATCTGGCCACGCTGACGGGTGCGATCATCATCGGGCTGGGGCATGAGAATGCCGGTGTGTTCTCGAACAACGACACGTTCTGCGACGCCTTTCTGAAATCCGCCAAGGCCGAGGACGAAGGCGCGTGGCGGATGCCGTTGGGCGATGCCTATGACAAGATGTTGAAATCGCGCATCGCCGACATGAAAAACATAGGCGGTCGGCCCGCGGGTTCGATCACTGCCGCACAATTCCTTCAGCGTTTTGTGAAAGAAGAGACGCCTTGGATCCATCTGGATATCGCGGGTGTGGCCTCGGTATCGTCCGAAACATCTTACGCGCCCAAAGGCGCCACCGGTTGGGGTGTTCGCGCGCTCAGCCGGTTTGTGCAGGACAATTTCGAGTAAGCAGATGGGCGCTGTCTATTTCTACCACCTGACCCGTCAGCCGCTGGAGCGCAACTTGCCGGTGTTGCTGGACAAGGCGCGGCAGGCCGGGTGGAAGATTGCCGTGCGGGGCACTGACCCTGCGCGGATGGACTGGCTGGATGAAAAGCTGTGGCTGGGGCCCGAGGACGGGTTTCTGCCACATGGCCGCGAAGGTGGCCCGTATGATGCCGAACAGCCGATTTTGCTGACCACGGGTTCGGAAGCTGCCAATGGCGCGTCCTGTGTCATGGCCGTGGACGGCGCGGCGGTTGAGGCGGAAGAAGTCGCCGCGCTGGAGCGGGTGTGCATTCTGTTCGATGGTAATGACGACATGGCCGTTCAACACGCGCGCGGGCAGTGGAAAGCGCTGACCGCGGCGGGATGTTCGGCGCAATACTGGTCGGAAGAATCCGGACGGTGGGAAAAGAAGGCCGAAGCCTGACGGGCGACGCCGTTTTCAGGAGATTGAAAGATGCAAATGAAGCCCTTGGGCCGTACGGGAATTATGGTGAGCGACCTGTGTCTTGGAACCATGACGTTTGGCACACAGACCTCCGAAGCCGATGCGCACAGGCAGATGGACATGGCACTGGGTGCCGGCATCAACTTTGTGGATGCAGCCGAGATGTATCCGGTGAACCCGGTTTCAAAAGAAACGATCGGGCGCACCGAAGAGATTCTGGGCAATTGGAATGCGGCCAATGCGGCGCGGCGTGGGGAATACATTCTGGCGACCAAGCATTCCGGCGAGGGGTTGTCCTTTGTACGCGACGGCGCGCCGATCACAGGCAAGACGATCCCCGAAGCGATTGAAGGGTCACTGAAGCGGTTGCAGACAGAGTGCATCGATCTCTACCAGTTTCACTGGCCGAACCGCGGCAGCTACATGTTCCGTCAGAACTGGGATTTTGCACCAACCGGGCACAACACCGATGACGTTTTGGAGAACATGCAGGAGTGTCTGGAGGCATTGCAGGCTCAGGTTAACAAGGGCAACATCCGCGCCTTTGGTCTGTCCAACGAAAGCGCATGGGGCACGGCGCAGTGGGTGCGTCTGGCCGAAAAGATGGGCGCGCCGCGCGTGGCGTCGGTTCAGAACGAATATTCTCTGCTCTGCCGTCTGTTCGACACGGATATGGCCGAGCTGTGCGTGCATGAAGATGTCGGGCTGATGGCGTTCTCGCCTTTGGGCACCGGGTTGCTGACGGGTAAGTATCAGGGTGGTGCAGTCCCGGACGGCTCGCGCATGTCACTTTCGCCTGAACTTGGCGGGCGCAAATCGGATCGGGTGTTTGATGCGGTCGCGGCTTATCTGGACGTTGCTGCGCGTCACAGCTTGGATCCGACGCATATGGCGTTGGCCTGGTGCCGTACACGGCCATTCATGATGTCGGCTATTTTTGGCGCGACCACGGTTGAGCAGCTTGAACACGTATTGGCTGGCGCGGATCTGACCTTGTCAGATGAGGTGCTGGCAGAGTTGGATGCAGCCCATAAGGCGCACCCGATGCCGTACTGAGGGCAGGGGGCGCTGCCCCCGTCGCCTTCGGCGACTCCCCCGAGGTATTTTGGGCCAGATGAAGTAGGATCCGGTCAGTGATGGGTGGGGTGCGCGCGCTCTTGCCTGAGATCGCGGGCTGACAGGCCGTGTGCCGTGCGAAACGCGCGGGCGAAGCTGGATTGAGAAGCAAAGCCTGTGGCCAGCGCCACATCCATCAGCGGCATGTCGGTATCGGTCACAAGACGGCGAGCCTCGGCCAAGCGCAGTTGCAGGTAGTGATCCTGAGGAGTGGTGTTCAGGCGCAGGCGGAACTGCTGCTGCAAAGTGCGCGGACTGGTGCCCAGTCGGTCTGCGATGTAAGCCAGCGGCAAGGGTTCATCCAGGGATGCCTGCATCAGAGAGTTGGCCTTGGCGGTCAAAGCTGTGTGACGGTGTGGTGCGCCGGTTCTGCTTTGCGGTTTGGCAGGGTCTGGAGCACCTTCGTAAAGAAACAGGCCCGAAACACGTGCGGCGAAGCCTGCACCGTGGCGGGCAGCGATGATGTGCAGCATCATCTCGACCGCCGGGATCGCCCCCCCCGACGTCAGGCGGGTGTCCGAGACGGTGAAGCGGTCTGGGCGTACATCGACCTCGGGGAAGCGGGTGGCAAAGTTTTCCAAGTCTTCCCAATGGGTGGTCGCGGCGTGACCGTCGAGCAGCCCGGCCTCGGCCAGCAGCCATGGGCCGCCGTCGATGCCTGCCATCGTTGCGCCAGTACCTGCAATCCGGCGCAGACCCGCGAGCAGGCTGGGCGTGGCGTGGCGGGCCAGTTGGAACCCGGCCACCACGATCATCAGGTCACAGCCTTGCAAACGGGCCAGCGGGATGCCGGGCACTTTCAGGGCGCTGGTCAGCATTGCCGGTTCGGATGTGGCTGTCACATAGTCCCAGTCAAAAGCCGGTCGGTCGGCCAGACGGTTGGCCGCGCGCATCGGGTCGACGGCCGAGGCGAAGCTGAGCGTGTTGCAGTCATCAAGCACCAGCACCGCCGTTTTCAGGGCGCGATGTTCGGGTTGCAGTATGTTTTTTGCGGATTGCATCAAGTTCGATTCGCATTTTGGCAAGTTGTTTCCCCAAGGCTGCGCCAGAGTCGGGTCAGAACGCAAATCGGAATCCGGGGAGAAGCCTGGGGAAAACTCAGGTCAAAACCGGGTATAACTTGGGGAAAACGCCATGCCTCTGGAAATGAACCGTGATGTCTTTATCACCTGCGCCGTGACTGGCTCGGGTGGAACGCAGGATCGCAGCCCTCATGTGCCGCGCTCGCCACAGCAGATTGCCGACAGCGCGATTGCTGCCGCCAAGGCTGGGGCCGCGGTCGTGCATTGCCATGTACGCGACCCCGAGACCGGTGTGCCAAGCCGTCGGCTGGACCTGTATCGTGAGGTGACAGACCGGATTCGCGACGCCGATGTGGATGTTGTTCTGAACCTGACTGCGGGTATGGGTGGGGACATCGTGTTTGGAGGCGTTGAAAGCCCGTTTCCGGTGAATGAGGCCGGTACTGACATGATTGGTGCGTCGGAGCGCGTGGCGCATATTGCCGAGTGTCTGCCCGAAATCTGCACTTTGGACTGCGGCACGATGAACTTTGCCGAGGCCGATTACGTGATGACCAACACGCCCGGTGCGCTGCGCGCTATGGGGCAGATGATGACGGATATGGGTGTGAAGCCAGAGATCGAAGCCTTCGACACCGGCCACCTATGGTTTGCCAAGCAGTTGGTGAAAGAGGGGATTCTGGAGCCCAACGCGCTGGTTCAGCTGTGCATGGGTGTGCCGTGGGGGGCGCCGGACGATCTGAACACCTTTATGGCGATGGTGAACAACGTTCCCGACGATTGGACGTTCAGCGCATTCTCTTTGGGGCGGAACCAGATGGCTTATGTCGCGGCGACGGTGCTGGCGGGCGGTAATGTGCGCGTCGGGTTAGAAGACAACCTGTGGCTGGACAAGGGCGTGCTGGCCGAAAACTGGCAACTGGTCGAACGCGCCGGGACCATCATTGAGAATATGGGCGCGCGTGTCATCGGGCCGCAAGAGGTGCGGGAGAAGCTTGGGCTGGTGAAACGCGCGCCGAAAAGCTGATCTGTTCGCGTTCTGTGGCGCAATCCGAAAGCTCAGGGTGTCAGCAGAAGGATGATAACCATGCGAGCGGCTCTGGTGATATGCGCGGCGCTTCTGATGCTAAGCCTTCCCCGGGCGGGGGCAGCGCAAGCCACAAAAGACGACTTGGCCCGCCAGGAGTGCGAAGCCAAGGGTGGACGCTATGAGGTGGGCGGACGAATCCAACAGTTCATTTGCTTTGAACCTTTGCCAGATGCTGGAGCGTCCTGTGAAAAAGCCTCCGATTGTGCAGGGTTCTGCCTGTCGGACACCAAACAATGCAGTGCCGTCACGCCAAAATTCGGATGCATTTCGCATCTGGATGAGACGGGGCAGGTGCAAGTGATCTGTATCGATTAGAGGACGATATGACAAAAACGGCAGCAATCATCGGGGGTGGGGTCATTGGCGGCGGATGGGCCGCGCGGTTCCTGCTGAATGGCTGGAACGTGCAAGTGTATGACCCGGACCCGGAAGCGGAACGCAAGATTGGTGAGGTTCTGGACAATGCGCGGCGATCACTGCCGGGCCTGAGCGATGTGCCATTGCCGGCCGAAGGGACGCTGAGCTTTCACGATGACATGGCCGACGCCGTAGAAGGCGCGACTTGGATTCAGGAAAGCGTACCGGAGCGTTTGGACCTGAAACTGAAAGTCTACAAAGGTCTGCAAGAGGCCTGCGATCCGGGCGCAATCATCGGGTCCTCGACCAGCGGCTTTAAACCCTCGGAACTGCAAGACGGCGCGCTGCGCCCCGAGCAGATCGTCGTCACACATCCGTTCAACCCGGTCTACCTGCTGCCGCTGATCGAGCTGGTGCCCACCGACAAGAACCCGCCCGAGACGGTCGCGCGGGCGCAGGATTTGCTGAAATCAGTCGGGTTTTTCCCATTGCACATCAAGAAGGAAATCGATGCGCATATCGCGGACCGGTTCCTTGAAGCGGTGTGGCGCGAGGCTCTGTGGCTGGTCAAGGACGGTATCGCCACGACCGAGGAAGTCGATGAGGCGATCCGCATGGGGTTTGGCATTCGCTGGGCCCAGATGGGTCTGTTCGAAACCTATCGCGTTGCGGGTGGTGAAGCCGGAATGCGGCATTTCATGGCGCAGTTTGGCCCGGCCCTGAAATGGCCCTGGACCAAGCTGATGGATGTGCCCGAGTTTACCGATGAATTGGTCGACATGATTGCCGATCAGTCCGATGCGCAATCGGGCATGCATTCGATCCGCGAGTTAGAGCGCATTCGCGACAACAACCTTGTGGGGATGATGCGCGCGCTCAAGGCGCAGAATTACGGGGCAGGCGCCGTGCTGAACCAGCATGATGCGGCTTTGAAACCGGGCGCCTTGCCGACGTTGGATCAGGCGGATCTGAGCCAGCCGATCCTGACCGTTGCACGTGCGGTTCCGTTGGACTGGACCGACTACAACGGTCATATGAACGAGGCGAAATATCTGGACGCCTTCTCTGCCGCCACCGACCGGTTCATGGAGATTATCGGATGCGATGCCGAGTATATCTCGTCCGGTGGTAGCTATTTCACGACCGAAAACCATGTTCGGTATATCGACGAGGTACATGCGGGCACCAAGATTGAGGTGCGCACGCAGATGTTGCTGGGGCAGGGCAAGAAGTTGCATCTGTTCCATAGCATGTATGAAGGTGAAAAGTTGCTGGCCACAGGCGAAAGCTTCATGCTGCATGTCAGCCTCGAGACCCGCCGACCGAGCGCACCTTCTGCCGAGATTGAGGCTGCGATGGTACGGATTGCCGAAGCTCAGTCTGCCCTGCCTTACCCCGAAGGTGCGGGGGCCGCTATTCGGAAGCCCTCATGAACCGGAGGGTGCTGGTGACGGCTGGCGCGTCAGGTGTCGGTCGCGCCATGGCCGAAGCGTTTGATGCGGCTGGATATGATGTCTGGGTCACGGATATTGATCCGGCGGCATTAAGCACTGTTCCGGATCATTGGACGACACATCGCGCTGATGTTGTGGATGAGGCCGACATGCGCAGCGTTTTTGACGCTGTATCGCAAGCGGGTGGTTTGGATGCGTTATGTGCCAATGCCGGAATAGCAGGGCCAACGGATGCCATTGAAGATATCGATCTGAACGCCTGGCGGGCCTGCGTCGCGGTTAATCTGGATGGGGCATTTCTGGCCGCCAAATATGCAGCACCTCTGATGAAATCGGTAGGTACAGGCAGCATTATCCTGACTTCGTCGACGGCAGGTCAGTACGGCTATCCGTATCGCGCGCCGTATGCTTCGGCAAAATGGGCGGTCATTGGCTTGATGAAAACACTTGCGATGGAGCTGGGCCCGCATGGCATACGCGCAAACGCCATCTGTCCGGGCGCGGTGGAAGGCCCGCGCATGGAGGGTGTTCTGGCCCGTGAGGCAGAAGCCAAAGGCATGAGCCGCGACGCAGTCTACCAAGGCTATGCTTCGGGCACGTCCATGGGGCGCTTTGTCGAAGCGCAGGACATAGCCAATATGGCCGTCTTCCTTGCGTCAGATGCTGCGCGGCTGGTGTCGGGTCAGGTCATCGCGGTGGATGGTCACACGGTCAATCCTGACCCGAAACTGTGATCTAGCCCTGATTTGGCCCACGAATCTGGCGGATGGTCTGTCGGACCGCCTGCCAGTCCTGTGCTTCCTGCTGGTTTCCGGCAGCCTCGCATTCGCGCATTTTCTGCGCAGCTTCGGCCTCGGCCCGGTCCCCGTGAGCGGCATAAAGGGCACGTGCGTATTGAGCGGTTTGTAGTGCGTCCATTCCTGTGGTCCTCCGTCTGTGGTCGGAATGCCCGAAGGTTCGCGCCAACGGACCATAGCACAGGATTGGTCTGCCCGCATCATGTGGTTTCAGAAATCCTGGATCTGAGTTGCCGCAGGTGGTTGGGAAAGTTGCGGGCGGTCACATCAGCTTCGCGCACCAGCGTGTCGAAGTGGCGGGTAAAGGTTTCGATTCGGTCCCGGTCGCGGAACGCCATATAGTGACTGCCTGCGTAGAACACGCACAGTAGGGGGCCGAAAATCGTTACAGGGGCGGAATAAAGCCGTTTCGCATCAAACAGATAGATCCGCATTCTGGGGTAAAGTTGATCGCAAAGTGTCAGCAGGTGGTCGATCTGTTCCAGCCGCACCTGCGCGCTGAGCCCGCTGTAATACCCGGTGGCGCTTGCAAAGCTTTCGATTTCGAACAGGGGCATGGCGATTTCATAATCCGACTGGGCACTGCGCATCCAGGCCAACCTGTCCTCGGACGCACCTATGGCCTGATCTGCCGTTCGCCCCAGATGCGGGGCATATTCCCATTCCAGCACAGCACGGGTCTTGAGCATGTCGGGCAGGGTCGCCGGGACATAGCGAACCTTGTAGCCAGCGGCCTCTTTGTGCCACTCGAAGATTCGTTCATCGACCAGCGCGCGGGGGGCTTCGGTGAAACTCAGAGAACTGGCCAGAAGCTCGGCTGCGCTTTCGGGCCTGTCGGAGAGGCTCAGCAACCAATCGGCTGAAACGCCAAGTGCCGCCGCGCATCCTCCGACCACATGCGCATTGGGCAGACGCGCACCATGCCCGGTCAAAAGCTGCGATACGGTCGAACGATCAACGCTTATGTGCCGTGCCAGCGCGCTTTGACTGATGCTTCGCTGCTCCATCGCCTGAGCCAGACGTTGACGGAACTGAGCGGCGCGATCTCTTTTGTCGATTTTTTCCTGCATATTGTGATAAATATCATAGATGTTGAATTTTGTTAATCATATTCAGAATTCCCACCATGACTATCGGCCTGTAACCCTTTGAAAAAAGCAAAAAGACTGAGGGTCGGAATGGAAACGCGGCGAAGATCTGTCGTGAAAGCAATCGTTTGGAATGTCATGGGGCTTATCACCATGACTGTTGTGGGGCTGATTGCCACGGGCTCGGCCACTGTGGGCGGAGTTGTGGCGCTGGTGAACACCGCCATTGGCCTGACCATGTACGTGATTTACGAGCGGGTTTGGGCAGGTATCTCGTGGGGGCGCAATGGCTGAGCGACCCACATCCCAATCGCCTGAATGGGGCACATTTTTCCTGATCCTTGCTTGCTATGGTGCGTGGCTTGCCGGGCTGTTTTGGTTGGCAAGCGTGTCAGTTTGGTTAGCCGTGCCAGCCTTGGCTGTTGTCGCAGCACTTCATTCGTCGCTGACACATGAGGCCCTGCACGGGCATCCTTTCCGCACAAAATCGGTGAACGAAGCGCTGATGGCGCTGCCGCTTACTCTGTTCATCCCGTACAACCGCTTTCGGGATCTGCATCTGGCGCACCACCAAGATGCCACGCTGACGGACCCTTATGACGACCCGGAGTCAAATTATCTGGACCCCAAGGTTTGGTCATCGCTGCCCGAGTGGAAAAAGCGGCTTTTTGCGGTGAATAACACTTTGTTGGGCCGTATCATTCTGGGTCCGCTCATTTCGCAGGCAGCCTTTATGCGTGAAGAGCTCCAGGGTGCCTTGCGCGGGGATCGCGCCGTTTCGCTGGCTTGGGCCTTGCATGTGCCGGGCGTGGTGGTGGTCTTGTCGGTGGTTGCATTCTCTCCGATGCCGGTCTGGGCTTTCGTTCTTTCGGCCTATTTCGGGCTTGGATTGTTGAAGATACGAACCTTCCTCGAGCACCGTGCGCACGAGAAATCAAGGGCGCGCACGGTCATCATCGAAGATCGTGGGCCGCTGGCTTTTCTGTTTCTGAACAACAACCTGCACGTGGTTCATCACATGAACCCCAACGCCCCCTGGTACGAGTTGCCGCAACTGTATGAAGACGGCAAAGACAGGTATCTGGCTTGTAATGAGTCTTACGTGTACCGGTCTTACGCGCAGATTTTCAGGCAGTATCTGCTACGTGCGAAGGATCCCGTTCCGCATCCGCTCTGGCCAAAGTTCTGATTTGACGACACAACGGGTGGCATGAGTCTCTGGATCCCTGTCACCATCGCCGCCGCCAGTTTTCAGACGGTGCGTTTCATGCTGCAAAAGTCGCTGAGCAGCGTGAAACTGTCTGCGGCTGGCGCAACATTCGCGCGCTTTGCCTATTCCATGCCGTTGGCCGTTGCGGGGTTGCTGGTCGCTTTGCAGGTGACGGGGGCAAGTTTGCCGTCCCTCAGCCCGTTGTTCTGGATATATGCGGTGATCGGCGGGACAGCCCAGATACTGGCGACCATTTGTGTCGTGGCTCTGTTTAAACAGCGCAACTTTGCGGTTGGGATCACCTTCAAGAAAACCGAGGTGATTCAAACCGCGATTGTCGGCTTTCTTGTGCTAGGGGATCGCGTGTCAGCGGGTGCGCTAATGGCTATTCTGTTGGGGCTTGCCGCAGTATTGCTGCTGTCGAAAACACCCGGAGGTGATGGGGCTTGGTGGCGGCATTTGACCAACCGTGCCTCGCAGTTGGGGCTGGGTTCGGGAGTTCTGTTTGCGTTTTCCGCCGTCAGCTATCGCGGCGCCTCGTTGCAACTGGGTGAGGTCGATGCGTGGTTCAGGGCCTTGGTCACTCTGGCCGCCGTTGTGACGTTTCAGTTCCTCAGCATGGGACTATGGCTGTTGTGGCGGGACCGGTCCGAGTTGAGTGCGGTCTGGCAAACGCGGTCCACCGGTGTCTTTGTCGGATTGACCAGCCTCGGTGGGTCGTTCTGCTGGTTCTGGGCGTTCACTTTGCAAAACGCAGCGTATGTCAAAGCGCTGGGGCAGGTGGAACTGCTCCTCAGCTTGATGGCCTCGACATTGTTCTTCCGTGAAACGATCACCCGGCGAGAGATCGCCGGAATGACCTTATTGGGGCTTTCGATACTGGCGTTGGTGCTGGCAATTTAGCCAGCACGACGCTCATCAAAGCTGAGGGCGATGAAGCTGGGCAGGTGGTCACCCATCCCCACAACAACCGGACCGTTATCTGCCTTGCGGCCCCGACCACGTCCTTTGGGTTCGCGCTCTTTCCGGGTGTCCTTCGAGCCTTCCTGCTCCTTGGCCCTTTTTTCAGGCTTCGGCTTCTCAGATTTGGCCTTTTCGGGCTTGGGCTCTTCCTTGACCGGGTTGTCGATGCGCGGGATGTCTTTCTGGATCAGCTTTTCGATTGCATCCAGCGCCTTCTCATCACGACCCGAGCAGATGGTTATGGCCTTGCCTTCGCGCCCGGCACGACCGGTGCGGCCGATGCGGTGGACGTAATCCTCGGCATGACCGGGCACGTCGAAATTGAACACGTGACTGACCGAAGGAATATCCAGGCCGCGTGCAGCAACATCTGATGCCACCAGCAGGCGTAGCGATCCATCGCGGAACCCGTCCAGCGTCTTCATGCGCTGCGACTGGTCCAGATCGCCATGGATTGCGGCAGCGTTATAGCCGTATTTCTTGAGCGACTTCGCGCAGATATCCACATCCGTCTTGCGGTTGCAGAAGATGATCGCGTTGGTGCATTTCTCGCCTTCGGCATCGATCAGCGCACGCAGAACTTTGCGTTTGTTGCTGGCCTCACGATCCCGGCGACCGCCTTTGAACATGACGACGCCCTGTTCGATGGTCTCGGATGCGGTGGCCTGACGTGCAACTTCGATCCGGGCAGGGGCGGACAGGAATGTGTCGGTGATACGCTCGATCTCAGACGCCATGGTGGCCGAGAAGAACAGGGTCTGGCGCGTGAACGGCGTCAGCGAGAAGATGCGCTCGATATCGGGGATGAAACCCATATCCAGCATCCGGTCAGCTTCGTCCACCACCATAATCTGAACGCCGGTCAGCAACAGTTTGCCGCGTTCGAAATGGTCCAGCAGGCGACCCGGCGTGGCGATCAGAACGTCAACGCCTCGGTCGATCAGTGCCTCTTGCTCTTTGAAGCTGACGCCGCCGATCAACAGCGCTTTGGTCAGTTTCAGGTGCTTGGTGTAGGTGTCGAAATTCTCAGCCACCTGCGCGGCCAGTTCCCGTGTCGGGCACAACACCAGCGAACGCGGCATGCGCGCACGCGCGCGGCCACGGGCCAACAGTGTGATCATCGGCAGGGTGAAGCTGGCGGTTTTGCCGGTGCCGGTCTGCGCAATCCCCAGAACATCGCGCCCTTCCAGAGCGGGCGGAATCGCACCTTCCTGGATCGGAGTGGGGGTTTCGTATCCGGCTTCCTCAATGGCTTTGAGGACCTTTGGGTTCAGGTTCAGTTCGTTAAACTTTGTCATGTAAGTCCGGTTTTTGCGGACACTTGACCTGGCCCGCGCGTCAAAGATGTGCCGGGCCCGGATGGCCATGCGCGCAATGCGCCTGTTCGGCTTGGGGGCGGACATAACAAAAACGTGGATCAGGGTCAAATGAAGACCGCTTAATCCGTCTCGCGCTATGGTGATACAGGATTTTCCGCAACAATTCAGCAGCTTCCGGGGAAGTGTTTCGCCAGCTTTGCATCCAGATCCAAGGGGCGGTGACGTAACATGCCGTGTTGTTCCAATCGGGCACGAACCTCGGGGTCAGCGCCGCTCATTTCATTATAAAACGCGCGCAGCCCTTCCATGCCCTGTTCGTCCTCAATCCAGTTTAGAAGTTCGTTTTTGTTCAGCCCGCCTTGCTCGCGCGGCACGTTTGGTGCCATGCCTGCCTGATACGAGCCGCGATCCATGCGAAATTGGTAATGCCCGATCCAGTGATCCCAATCAGGGGCGTGACGGTGGCACAGCTCGACCTCGGGCAGCTCGTATTTGCAAGGCAGCAGCTTTTTGTTCTGAAACAGGTTGTGGATGCGGAAGTTCAGGTATTTCAGCCCAGTCCGTACGAACAGCTTGCCTTGCACATGGCTTAGAAAACCGCCCAGAACAAAGGCTCCGTAAGTCGGATAGATGGTTTCGACCAGAGCTTCGCGGTTGGGCCCCTGGGGGATGTGTGCCTTGTACAGATCGTCGCCAGCTGCCAGCGCCTCCATCGGGCGGACACGGGCGGCGTTGATGTTGGGCGGCACATTGCCCAGCACTTCGGCGATGGGGGTCGGGGAGCAAAGAAACTCGTCCACGTCAATATGCGCAAGCCAGTCCAGTGGCGTGTTGCGATAGGCAAAGGTTGCATGAACCGTTTGACGAACCTGATGCTTTTCCGGTCGAGCGCGACCTCGCTTTTCCCAGAAGGCATCATCGCAGACCCGCACGCGTACCTTTGGGTGCATCCGAAGAGTTCGAAAAGTGCGCCGGTTGGGTTCGTCCATGTAAATGTACATAAAGTCCGCGCCCAGATCGAGGTGATGGGCCACAAAACGTAGCACGTTCTCGGTCGGGCCGCGAACCATCGAGACGATGCCCCAAGTGGTCATGCGCGCGGTGCGCGGGCGTCGCGCATGTGCTTCAAGCGGCGAAAGACACCGCCGGGATCTTTGTTGAGTTCCGTCATCAAATGATCGACCAACGGCGCGATGGTTGGATCGTGCATCGCAAGGGTCCAGATTGGGGCGATAAGGTTGACGTCTAACCCACCTTTTTCAAAGGAAAACCCCTTCATCTGAAAGGGCAAATCCACATGGTTTTTGTCTTCGAAACGAAAGGGCGTGCCCGGGGCCAGTCCCGAGAACAGGCGTTCGAATTCATAAAGCTTCATCAGGCCAAACAGCATCCGCAACGCGTGACCCACCTCGCGTTGTGTCGCCGTCTGGCCGTGGTCAGCAAACGTCTGAACCGAAGACACCAGCCAGCGCAGGTCGAGCGCGGCCAGCAGGTGGTCGGACTGTTCTTCCCACAACCGGCAGAACAGGGCTGGCGCGTGGCGGGGAAAGGACCGTTTTCTAAGGTTCGAAATCAATTGCGCGTTCAGGAAGGCCAATTCCGACTGACCAACAAACTCGCGCGCGATTTGGGCGCGTTTGCGATCCCATGTGGTGCTGCGTCCGGGCGGCACTTCGGTGGCGCTGTCTGGAACCGTGCGTCTGGCCAGATCATCCAGATCGACGTCGGGATCGGGCAGGGTAAGGGTGCCGAACTGAAACGGGCTGCGCCGGTTTTCATAGCTGTCCAGCATGTCGGGCAGGCCACCGGGATAGGTCAGTTCGTCGTCACTCATGCGCGCAGGATTGCACAGCCGGGTTCGGCTGCGCAATCAGCCAGTTGGATCACACCATCATCTCTTTTGTCGCGGTCAGGTTCAGTGCGGGATAGTCGCGCACCACCCGGTCGATGTCCCATTGCAGGCGGGTCAAATAGACAATGTCACCGTCATGATCATGGGCGATGTGCTGCTTGTTGGCGTTGACGAACTTCTCGACTTCGGCCTTCTCGCCGCTGACCCATCGTGCCGAGGTGAATTGCGACGCCTCGAACCGAACGGGCAGGCCGTATTCCATCTCGATCCGGCTGGCGAGCACTTCGAATTGCAGCGCGCCGACAACGCCGACGATAAAGCCCGACCCGATCGAGGGTTTGAATACTTTGGCCGCGCCTTCTTCGGCAAACTGCATCAGGGCTTTTTCCAGATGCTTGGCTTTCATCGGATCGCCCGCACGAACACCTTGCAGAAGTTCCGGCGCAAACGAAGGAATGCCCGTCACGCGCAGCGCCTCGCCCTCGGTCAGCGTATCGCCGATGCGCAGTTGGCCGTGGTTCGGGATGCCGATGATGTCCCCGGCCCAGGCCTCTTCGGCCAGTTCCCGGTCAGAGGCCAAGAACAGCACGGGGTTCGAAATGGCCATCGGTTTTTTCGACCGCACATGTGTCAGCTTCATACCGCGTTTGAAGTGACCTGATGCCATGCGCACAAAGGCCACCCGGTCGCGGTGCTTGGGGTCCATATTGGCCTGAACCTTAAAAACAAACCCTGCGACTTTTTTCTCGTCTGGTGATATCTGACGCGGTTCCGCCGATTGAACCTGCGGCTGTGGGCCATAAGCACCGATACCTTCCATCAGCTCTTTGACGCCAAACGAGTTGATCGCCGAGCCGAACCAGATCGGGGTCATGTGGCCTTCCAAAACCGCCTGTGGGTCAAGCGCTGGCAACAGCTCGCGCGCCATCTCGACCTCCTCCAACAGCTTTTCCAGCAGATGCTCGGGCACGTGCTCGGCCAATTTGGGATCGTTCAAGCCGTTGATCTCAATGCTCTCGGCTACTTTGTTGCGGTCGGCGCGGTCCATCAGTTCCAGCCGGTCACGCAGCATGTCATAACAGCCGATAAAATCACGGCCCACGCCAATCGGCCACGCAGCGGGCGTGACGTCGATGGCCAGCATTTCCTGAATTTCGTCGATGATTTCGAACGTATCGCGGCTTTCACGGTCCATCTTGTTACAGAAGGTCAGGATCGGCAGATCGCGCAGGCGGCAGACTTCGAACAGTTTTTGCGTCTGGCTTTCCACACCTTTCGCACCGTCGATCACCATGACGGCCGCGTCCACGGCAGTCAGCGTGCGATAGGTATCCTCGGAAAAGTCCGAGTGACCGGGCGTGTCCACCAGATTGAAGCGGAAATTGTCATAGTCGAACGACATCGCCGATGCGGAAACCGAGATGCCCCGATCCTTCTCCATCTGCATAAAGTCCGACCGCGTCCGCCGTGCCTCGCCCTTGGCACGCACCTGACCGGCCATCTGGATCGCGCCCCCGTACAGCAGGAACTTTTCCGTCAACGTGGTCTTGCCGGCATCCGGGTGCGAGATGATGGCGAATGTCCGGCGACGGGCGATCTCGGGCGGCAGGGTGGGTTGGTTCGAGGTATCAAGCATGAGCGCGCGTATATGCGGGGAAACCCGCCGAAGCAAGACAAAGGGGGTGGTTCGAATCGTGCGCCTGTGGCAATAAGAACATATAGTGAACAAATAATGGAGAGGATCAATGAATTTGAAAGAGATTGCCGAGGAACTGGTCGCCGGATGCCGTGAGGATCGCGCCAAAGAAAACCTTGAAAAACTTTATGCCCCGGATGCCGTTTCAGTCGAAGGTCAGGACTTTCAGGGCATGGGGCGCGAAACCCACGGTGTGGACGCCATACGTGGCAAGCATGAGTGGTGGGAAAGCGCCCATGAAGTGTCGGGGGCTTCTGTCAGTGATCCATTTCCCCATGGTGACGATCGTTTTGCCGTGATTTTCGAAGTGCAGGGCACAGTGAAAGAAACCGGCGAAGCCTTTGATATGCGCGAAGTGGGTGTGTACCACGTGGCCGATGGCAAAATCGTGCGGGAAGAGTTCTTTTATTGATGAACGAACCGTTTCTGGTCTTCTTTGTCTGGCCAGTGCTAGACATGCGGACAAAGACAGGCAAAGGGGATCAGAATGGATTTGGGCATTCAGGGGAAACGTGCGCTGGTGTGTGCCAGTAGCAAAGGATTGGGATTGGGCTGTGCCGAGGCGTTGGCCGAAGCAGGCGTTGATCTGGTGATGAACGCGCGGGGTTCTGACGCTTTGGAGGCTGAGGCCGCGCGCCTGAGAAATGAGTATGGTGTCAAGGTGCACGCCGTTGCCTGTGATGTCACCACAGCCGAAGGGCAAGAGGCGGTGATTGATGCAGCGCAGGGCGTTGATATCCTTGTGACAAATGCAGGTGGCCCCCCTCCGGGCTTGTGGTCGGATTGGGATCGTGACGATTTCATTAATGCGTTGGATGCCAACATGCTGACGCCAATTGCGTTTATGAAAGCACTCTTGCCCGGAATGATCGACAAAGGATGGGGGCGCGTCGTCAACATCACTTCGCAATCGGTGCGTGCTCCGATCCCGGCCTTGGGGTTGTCGAATGCGGCGCGCACGGGCCTGACTGGTTATGTGGCCGGCACGTCGCGTCAGGTTGCGCCCTTTGGGGTCAATATCAACAACCTGTTGCCGGGAATTCATGCCACCGATCGGGCGGATTCACTGGACAGCGGTGTCGCATCGCAACAAGGCATTTCGATGGATGAGGCGCGCGCAAACCGAGCTGCCACGATCCCTGCACGCCGCTATGGCACGCGGCAGGAGTTCGGTGCCGCTTGTGCGTTTCTTTGTTCGCAACAGGCGGGTTTCATCGTCGGGCAGAACATTCTGCTGGACGGTGGCGCCGGAAACATG
Source organism: Ruegeria sp. BHSB064 (assembly GCF_059613205.1). NCBI lineage: Bacteria > Pseudomonadati > Pseudomonadota > Alphaproteobacteria > Rhodobacterales > Roseobacteraceae > Ruegeria > Ruegeria sp. BHSB064. The sequence goes on along the minus strand of NZ_JBXWSB010000002.1, from coordinate 66,763 downwards.
ACGATGTAAACATGGCTCAGAATTTCTCTTTGAAAGACCAGTTGTTCAATGCGGAAAAAACTCGTTATCTCGCGGGTTTGTTTGACGCAGCTGATGCATCTTTTGATGCCGATGCGTTTCATGCCCAGGTCATGTCACGCCTGCTTGAACTGGAACTGAAAGAGAGAATGGCGTGGATTTCAGACTGTCTTCAACAGGCAGTGCCGGGCGATCTGCCAACGGTTGCCCCCGTCATCCTGCGCGCTTTGCCGCCGCCGTTGGACCCCACGAAGACAGATGACGATTTCGGGGATTTCATCTTTGCCCCCTTGGGTGAGTGGGTGGCGGCGATCGGGCAGGATCACGTGGAACTGGCGCTGGATGTGCTGGAAGAAATAACACAGCGGTTTTCTATGGAATGGGCCATTCGCCCGTTTCTGAATCAAGACCCAGATTCTGTGTTAAAGCGGATGCACCAGTGGTGCAGTCATGACAGTTATCACGTGCGCCGATTGGTGAGCGAGGGCACACGCCCTAGGTTGCCCTGGGGACAGGGCATTGATCTGGAATTGACCGATCCGCTATCGCTATTGGACCAGCTGCACGGTGACGGAACGCGGTATGTCACGCGATCCGTGGCCAATCATCTGAATGACATCACCAAGAAACATCCTGAATTGGTGCTGGATCGTCTGGAAAAGTGGCGCGTTGCTGGGCGTCAAAATGCGGCTGAGTTGGATTGGATGACGTCCCACACATTGCGCGGGCTGGTGAAAGCGGGACACCCTGAGGCAATGAAGGTTTTGGGGTACGACCCGGATGCTGAAATAGCTGCGTCAGTTGACGTGATTTCTGAAGCTCGGATTGGTGATGCGCTGGAATTTTCAGTGACACTGACCGGGGCAAAGGAACAACCGGTTCTGGTCGATTATATCGTTCACTTTCAACGTCCTGGTGGGAAAACCTCGGCCAAGGTTCACAAGCTTAAACAGGCGGCACTTAAGGGTGGACGCTTGCAACTGACCAAACGACACAAGCTTAAGGGCGACGCCACAACGTTCAAGCTGGTGCCCGGCGCGCATCGTCTTGAGGTTCAGGTGAACGGAAAGGTTCGCGCAGGTGTCGATTTCGAGCTGCTGGGCTAGGACCACGTAGAAAGTTAACGCTTTTGTAAAAAACGCGGGCTTTGGATTGCTTGACGCAGCGCGCTGCATTACCTGCGAAACAACCATATATGAAGGGAAGACTGCGATGAAGCATGAGTCGGTGCAGAATTACTATGGTGAAGTCCTGCAAAGCAGCGCGGATTTGCAGACAAATGCGTGCTGTACGCCCGATGACATGCCGGATCACGTCAAAAAAATCCTGTCGAGAATCCATGACGACGTGCTGACACGGTACTACGGCTGCGGTCTGATCGCGCCTCTGGATCTTGAGGGCATGTCGATCCTCGATCTGGGCTGCGGTGCGGGGCGTGACGTCTACGCCCTGTCAGCAATGGTTGGTGAAACGGGCCGGGTAGTTGGTGTCGACATGACGCCGGAACAGTTGGACGTTGCCCGTGCGCATCAGGACTATCACGCCCAAGCCTTTGGGCACGCCAAAAGCAACGTAGAATTCCATCACGGGTTTATCGAAAAGCTGGATGAGCTGGATTTGGAGCCCGGATCCTTCGATATCATCGTGTCGAACTGTGTGATCAACCTGGCCACTGACAAAGATGCAGTTCTGCGCGGCGCGCATCGGCTGCTAAAGGAAGGCGGCGAGATGTATTTCTCGGACGTCTACGCAGACCGCCGTATCCCACAGGCGATGGCCGAGGATGAAGTGCTGTATGGAGAATGTCTGTCGGGTGCCTTGTACTGGAATGACTTCCTGTCGATGGCCCGCAAGGCCGGTTTCGGTGATCCACGCCGCGAGACGCATCGTCCGCTGACCATCGAAAACCCCGTGCTTGAAGCACGCGTGGCACCGCTCAAGTTCCTGTCGGCCACCTATCGCCTGTTCAAACTGCCCGCGCTGGAACCGGCTTGCGAGGATTACGGTCAGGCGGTGGTCTACAAGGGCACTGTGCCCAACGCACCGCATGAGTTTGTATTGGACGATCATCACATCATCGAAACCGGCAAGGTCTTTCCGGTCTGTGGCAACACATGGATGATGCTGAAGGATACGCGGTTCGCGCGTCACTTTGACTTTATCGGCGACTTCTCAACCCATTACGGCATCTTCGAGGGCTGTGGTGGCGAAAGCCCGTTCGAGGCTGTGGGTGAAACCGCATCTTCGGGCGGTGGCTGTTGCTGATCCCTTGCACCTGAGGGGCGGGGTTGCTATCCCCGCCCAAGCCCGATGGATTTGATCGGGAAAGGCAATTGGGGTCCATCGGTGACAGGTAACGCAACTCCTCCACGTCTGGAAATTCGCAACATTATCCGCCGGTTCGAAGGGCGGGTTGTGGTGGATGACGTGTCACTGACCGTTCAGGCGGGCAAAGTGACATGTTTGCTGGGGCCTTCGGGCTGCGGTAAATCCACAACGCTGCGCATGATCGCCGGGGTCGAGATGCAGGACTCGGGCGAGATATACGTCGATGGCAAGCTGATCTGTGACACTGTCTTCCGGGTTCCCCCGGAACGGCGAGAGATTGGCCTGATGTTTCAGGATTTCGCGCTGTTTCCACATCTGAGCGTGGCCAATAACGTGGCGTTTGGCCTGAAGGGCAGCAAGGATGAGAAACGCACCCGGGTTGAGGAGCTGCTGCGCAAAGTAGACCTGATGCGCTTCATCGACGGATTTCCGCATCAGCTGTCGGGGGGTGAGCAGCAGCGTGTGGCGCTGGCCCGCGCCTTGGCACCGCGACCCCGGATCATGTTGATGGACGAGCCGTTTTCTGGTCTCGACAACCGTCTGCGTGACGGCATTCGGGACGAAACCCTGTCCATCCTCAAGGAAGAAGACGCCGCCGTTCTGCTGGTCACGCATGAACCGGAAGAGGCGATGCGCATGGCGGATGAGATCGCCCTGATGCGGCGCGGTAAGGTGGTGCAACAAGGCGCGCCCTATAACGTTTACACCCGGCCTGCGGACAAAGCAGCGGTGGCCTTTTTCAGTGATGTCAATGTGTTGCGGGCGCAAGTGAATGGGGCTTTGGCGGATACGCCATTTGGTCAGTTTCTTGCGCCGGGCATCCCGGATGGAACGGATGTCGAGATTGTGTTCCGACCACAGCACGTCAAGCTGGATTTCGACCGCAACGGTAAGGGACCTTCGCCCACACCTACGGATGGTGTCGCCGCGCGGGGCGTGGTGGAGCGTGCGCGCTTTCTTGGTAACGAAAGCCTTGTCGAGTTTCGGATGGATTATGACGGCTCGATCCTCAAGGCAACGGTTCCAAATGTCTTTGTGCCGGGGCCGGGTCGCGTCATGTGGCTGACCATTCGCCGTGACAAGTGTTTCGTTTTCCCTGACAGCAAAAGCTGATCTGACGATTTCCCCCTAAGTGGTGCGCGAAAGCCTCAGATTGCAGTCCTGCGTCGCTTGCCGCAACGCAGGCCGGGGTCTATCAAGGGCCAAACGCGGGGGTAAAACGGGCATATGCGTATTCTTCTGACCAATGATGACGGGATCAACGCTCCGGGCTTGATCACGCTTGAGGCGATTGCGGCCGAACTGGCTGGGCCGGATGGCGAAGTTTGGGTGGTTGCGCCTGCCTTTGAGCAATCCGGCGTCGGGCATTGCATCAGCTACACCCATCCCACAATGATCGCCAAGCTGAGCGAGCGGCGTTATGCAGCCGAAGGGTCGCCTGCGGATTGTGTATTGGCGGGGTTGCATGACGTGATGGCAGATTGCCCGCCGGATTTGGTCTTGTCCGGCGTAAACCGGGGCAACAACTCAGCTGAGAATACGCTTTATTCAGGAACAATTGGTGGTGCGATGGAAGCGGCGCTGCAAGGCGTACCGGCAATTGCACTGTCTCAGTATTTCGGCCCTCGTAACCTGGGGCTGGATGATCCGTTTGAGGCCGCTGCGCGCTTTGGGGCCGATCTGGTCCGACGTATTCTGGATGCCAATCCGGCAGAGCAGGGCGATTACCGTCTGTTCTACAACGTGAACTTCCCACCTGTTCCGGCAGATGAGGTATTGGGCACACGCGTCGCTGCGCAAGGCTTCCGCCGCGACACGCATTTTTCGGTCGAACCGCACAGCTCGCCCTCTGGGCGGCGATTCCTGTGGATCAAAGGCGGTTATCAGCACAACCCAACCGCCCCGGGCACCGATGCGGCGGTCAATCTGGAAGGCTATATCTCGGTCACGCCGATGCGTGCTGACCTGACCGCCTATGACATGCTGGAGGCATTGAAGGCAGTCGAATGAGCGGACTGGACCCTGAAACTGTAATGCAGTTCCTGTTTGCCTTGCGCAAGCGGGGCGTGACCGATGCGCGCGTGCTGGCAGCGATGGAGCAGGTGGACCGCGGGCGGTTTGTCACCGGCCTGTTTGCAGACCGGGCGTATGAGGATATGCCGCTGCCGATTGCCTGCGGCCAGACGATCAGCCAGCCCTCGGTTGTTGGGCTGATGACGCAAGCGCTGGATGTGCGGGCACGGGACACTGTGCTCGAGATTGGTACCGGTTCGGGCTATCAGGCGGCGATCCTGTCCAAGCTGGCGCGCCGGGTTTACACGGTCGAACGCCACAGGCGGCTGGTCAACGAAACGGGCAAGCTGTTTGCCGACCTGGGGCTGACCAATATCACTGCCATGTTGTCGGATGGATCCTTTGGTTTGCCGGAACAGGCCCCGTTTGATCGGATCATTGTGACCGCTGCGGCCGAAGACCCTCCGGGCCCGCTCTTGGCGCAGCTGAAAATCGGGGGTATTATGGTTTTACCCGTGGGTCAGTCGGACGCCGTGCAGCAGTTGATTAAAGTAACGCGCACCGAAACCGGTCTGGACTATGATGAATTGACGTCGGTTCGTTTTGTCCCTCTGCTAGAGGGGCTTGGGAAGGACGAGACGTAACAGGCTTTGTGAATTGGTCGCCGGAACCCCGGAAAACAGGGGCAGGCTTTGAGGACAGAATTATGACAGCAGTATCCAAATCAGCTATGCGCCGTTGCGCGACCGGACTGGTCGCTGTGGCCGTTCTGGCCGGATGTGAAGGGCCATTGGACTATGATCTGCGTGGGCAGGTCGGCGGGTTCTCGACCACCGATGCGGCACAATCCGCCACCACATCGCGGCCAACGCCGGACAGTCGGGGTGTGATCACTTATCCCAACTATCAGGTTGTCGTGGCCCGTCGGGGCGACACGGTGCGCGACGTTGCCGCGCGGGTTGGCTTGCCGGAAGGTGAGTTGTCGCGCTTCAACGGATTGCAGACCACCGACACTTTGCGAGAAGGCGAAGTCCTGGCCCTGCCGCGCTCGGTCGGCGCAGGTAGCGGCGTGGACATCGCTTCGGTGGCTGGCAGCGCTATCGATCAGGCCCCGGATACGGGCGCGGTCCAGACAACGACATTGGAACCAGCGAAACCCGCGCCTACTGCGGCCCCTGTGCCTGCGGGGCCGGAACCGGTTCGGCACAAGGTTAAACGGGGCGAGACGGCCTACACCATCTCGCGGCTTTATCAGGTGCCGGTTGACGCGCTTGCGGAATGGAACGGACTTGGGCCCGATTTTACTGTGCGTGAAGGTCAGTTCCTGTTGATTCCAGTCAAGAACCAGGCTGCGCCACGGCAAAGCGCTGCGGCGGCAGCGGCACCTGTTGCGGCCACCGAAGTGACCGAGCCGGGGCAGGGGTCGCCGACACCGACCCCACCCAGCGCCACACAGCCGTTGCCAGACGAAGAAGTCGCGCCATTGGCCGAGGCACCGGATGTCACCGCCGAAGCCCCGACCAACACGCGATCTTCGGCCCTCTCACTGCCAGTAAGCGGCACCATCATCCGCGGCTACAACAAGGGTAAGAATGAAGGCATTGATATTGCTGCAGCGCCTGGTACGGCTGTCACAGCAGCCGAGGCGGGTACTGTTGCGGCGATTACGGCGGATGCGGATCAGGTTCCGATCATTGTGGTCAAACACAAAAACGATCTGCTGACAGTTTATGCCAATGTAGAAGATATCACCGTCAAGAAGGGTGATCGCGTGCGCCGTGGTCAAAAGCTGGCGCAGCTGCGCGGCGGCGACAACGCCTATGTGCATTTTGAAGTGCGCAAAGGCTTTGAATCCGTCGATCCGGAGCCCTACCTGAAGTGAGGGTGAATGGCCCGTTCCGGGCCATGCCTCCGGCGGGAGTATTTTTGAAAAGATGAATTAGGTCAAACGTTTGGGTCATAGTCGATTAGGCGTTTGCCGGGTTCGTCCGTGAAGAGTTCCGGCAACGGCGAGACGGCTTCGATCAGATCGATGCGGAAGACGCGGAAACCCTGGCGAAGTTCGCACCATGCGGTGAGGGTCCAGACGCGGCCCCAGTATTCCATGTGAAGTGGGCGGACGGTGCGTTCGGTCAGAACGCCGTCGATCCTGCGATAGTTCAAGAGCAGTTTCTGACGCGTTTTGATAGCCGCGCGGATCGGGGCCATATGTGCCAGGCCACGGGCGGCGTCGGCAAACGGGTAGACTGCGAACTTCCAGGCGTCCGCCTCGGCCACGACCTGTGTTGGCAATACGGCGTCGATCTTGTCGGCCAGCGTGTTCGCGGCGGCCTTCAGGTCCGGATCTGCGGCCTCTGCTACGATGGCCATGCCCAGGTTCAGCGCCTCAAGCTCGGCCGGGGTCAGGTTCAGCGGAGGCAGGGTGATTTGTTCGCGCACCATGTATCCAACGCCGCGTTCGCCTTCGACCGGAACACCCGAAGTGGCCAGCGTATCCATGTCGCGATAGATGGTGCGGACCGATACTTCGAGCCGGTCCGCAATGTCCTGCGCGCGATGCAGTTTTCCGTCGCGCAGGATCTGGATGATGTCGAACAGGCGATCCGTGCGGCGCATATTACGCCGACCGGTCCGCGCTTAGGCAGTCATATTCCATAACACGTTCTCGTGGCGCATCTGGATGCTTTCTGGGTTGATGGCGGCCATCAGCCCGGCGCAGAAGTCCTGCTGCGGGAATTGTGCGGCCGCGTCCTTGGCCGCCTTCATGTCTGTCCATACAACATAGTCTGTCCAACGCCCGTCTTCTCCCTGGCTCAACTGGCGATGGGCAAAGCCCGGTGCGCTGCGCACAAAGGCCTCTGAGGCTTGGCTGAGTTTCACAAACTCTTCCGGCGTAGTGCCATTGGAAAGGGTGAAGGTGACGATTTCAGCAACATGGGTCATTTGGGTCTCCGTTGACCGGGTTTCGATATCGTCTTCTTATCCATACCCAACTGACATAAACCTGTCAGTAGGAAAAGGCGAGCCCTTAGATTCTGCCGGATCACATCATTTTTTACCTTCAAACTGCGCTTGATCCCTTTTGAGGCAACGCATCCGGGCGTAAACACGAACCCAGTTCATATTCCCGGTGCGAAAGGGCGCCGATGAAAGAGGAGAAGTGACATGCTCAACAATATCGGCCTTCCCGGTCTTCTGCTGATCGCCGTTGTAGTTCTGGTTCTGTTTGGCCGCGGCAAGATCAGCTCGCTGATGGGCGAAGTTGGCAAAGGTATCACCGCGTTCAAAAAGGGCGTGAAGGATGGCACAGAAGAGCTGGAGCAGGACGCGTCCGAGCTGGCCAAAGACGTCACTCCTGAAACCGAGAAAGACAAGGCGTAAGCGCAGATGTTTGATCTGGGCTGGACCGAGCTTCTGGTCATCGGCATCGTTGCCCTGATCGTCGTGGGGCCAAAGGACTTGCCGGTGTTGTTCCGAAATGTCGGGCGTTTTGTCGGAAAGGCTCGCGGCATGGCCCGCGAGTTCAGCAGTGCCATGAACGAAGCTGCGGATCAGGCTGGCGTGAACGAGATCAAAAAGGGTCTCAACGCGGCGGCGAATCCGGTCGGTTCCGCAATGGACGGCGTAAAACAAGCCGCGCAGGATATGGCGAAAAGCATCGATCCCACCAAGTTCGATCCTGACAGCGAAACGGGTAAACTGGCCGCTGAGCGCGCTGAGCAGGCCAAGAAAATTCAGGCCACCACAGCACGCGCCGCTGCCGAACGCAAAGCCAAGGAAGCCGCCGACGCACTGGCCAAGGCGGAAGAGGCCGAAGCCGCGCTGAACACTGAAAGCAAAACATGAGCAAGACCGACGAGATCGAAGATACCTCGGCCCCGCTGATCGAACATCTGGCCGAGTTGCGCACGCGGTTGATTCACTGCGTGGTGGCCTTTCTGGTCGGGATGATCATCTGCTTTACCGTGGCCACGCCGCTTTTTAACTTTCTGACCAATCCCCTTTGCGAGGTGTTGACCGAGCGTGGACAGGATTGCGGCCTTATTTTCATCTCGCCACAAGAAGGTTTCTTTGTGGCCATCAAGGTCTCGTTGCTGGGCGGGTTCATTCTGGCGTTTCCCTATATCGGGATGCAGATGTGGCGCTTTGTGGCACCGGGTCTCTATAAGTCGGAAAAGAACGCGTTTTTGCCCTTCATGCTGGCCTCGCCCTTCATGTTCCTGTTGGGGGCAAGCTTTGCGTTCTATGTCGTCACACCATTGGCCTATGACTTCTTCCTGGGGTTCCAGCAATTCGGTGCGGAAGGTGAAGCCGTGGCAGATGGTGCAACCGCGGCACCTCTGAGCGTGGTGTTTCAGGGTTCGGCGCAAGAGTATCTGAATCTGACGATCAAGTTCATCGTGGCTTTCGGACTTTGCTTTCAATTGCCCGTTCTCCTAACCCTAATGGGAAAAGCGGGGCTGGTCAGTGCCGAAGGATTGGGCGCTGTGCGCAAGTATGCGGTTGTAGGCATTCTGGTGCTGGCGGCTATCGTCACGCCCCCCGACGTGATCACGCAGATCATTCTCTTTGTTGTGGTCTACGGGCTATACGAGATTTCGATCTTCCTGGTCGCTCGGGTCGAACGGAAGCGCGAAGAACAACTGCGTGCTGACGGGTATTACGATGATGAAGAGGCCGAAGCGGATGCCGAACATATGCAGGACTACGAAGAAAAACCGTAATCTATAGAAAACACTGAACAAGGCGCGCCAATCTCTGGCGCGCCTTTTTCGTTTCCACCTCTTGTTGCGCCGGATGGAACATGGTTTGAACACCAAAACGCCCGGAGGCCCCTATGGATGATCAAGCCCTGAACCGTATCGCTGATGCGCTGGACCGCATGGCACCGGCCCCGTTGGCCGCTCCGGATTTCGACGAAGCCCCTGCATTTGTCTGGCATGTGGAACCCGACCGGTTAGAGCCGGTGACGCAGGTCAACCGCGTCGATTTGGATTTGTTGGTCGGGATCAACCGGTCGCGCGACACTTTGCTTGATAACACGCGCCGCTTTGCTGCCGGATACAAAGCGAACAACGCATTGTTGTGGGGCGCGCGGGGGATGGGCAAGTCCAGCCTTGTCAAGGCAGTGCACGGAACCCTGCAATCGGACCATCCGGATTTGAAGCTGGTGGAATTGCAACGCGAGGATATGTCGTCGGTTGCTCGCCTTCTGAACCATCTTCGGGCCTCGCCGCACCGGTTCATCCTGTTCTGTGATGATCTGTCGTTCAGCCACGATGATCAGCATTATAAATCGCTCAAGGCCGTTCTGGACGGTGGCATCGAAGGTCGCCCGGAAAATGTCGTGTTCTACGCCACCTCGAATCGTCGTCACCTGATGCCTAGGGACATGATCGAAAACGAACGCTCCAGCGCCATTAACCCGTCCGAGGCGGTTGAGGAAAAGGTTTCACTGTCCGACCGTTTCGGGCTTTGGCTGGGTTTCCACCCCTGCGATCAGGACGAATACCTGGCCATGATTGACCGCTATTGCGCGGCCTATAGCGTATCAGTCGATGCAGATACCCTGAGGGCCGAAGCCATTGAATGGCAGGCCACGCGCGGCTCGCGCTCAGGCCGTGTTGCCTGGCAATTCTTCGTCGATTTGGCCGGGCGCAACGGTGTTCACATCGCCTGATCCCAGCTTCATCTGGCTAAAAATACCTCCGCCGGAGGCACGGCCCGTAAGGGCCATTTTCTATAGCAGCGCAAGAATGCGCGCTGCTTCACTTGCCGTGCTGTTTAACGCATCCCGGTCTTCTCCGGGATGAAACCTTGCACGTACAGCGGTGGGCATCGGTGCAGGTTCGACAATTGAAACGCGTGGACCGGTGCGTTCGGTTTCGGCTGCCCAGCTGCGGGCCAGAGCCATCTGAGCCGCCTTGGTGGCCCCATAGATGCCATAGAATTTTTCACCGGCTTTCGGGTCGTCAAAGAAGACCGCGTGGCCGTTTTCACCCAGCAGGGGCGTGACGTAGGAGATCAGAACCGAGGTCGCATTGGCGTTGGTGTTGACGGCCTTTGCCCACTCTTTCGGATCGATGAAATGAGCCGGTGTCAGGGCCGAGGTATGGATCGCCGTGTGCAACCACAGATCCACCTTGCCCCAACGGTCATGTATGCCCCTGCACAAGGTCGCCATGGCATTTGGATCGGTGATGTCCATGGGGGCCAGCGTCGCCGAACCACCCTTGGCTTTGATCCGGTCGTCCAACTCTTCCAGGCCGCCAGTGGTGCGGGCGACTGCAACAATGTGATACTCGGGCGTCAACGCTTCGGCGAGGGCAGCGCCCAACCCGCGAGAGGCCCCGGTGATAAGGGCGATTTTTGTCTGATCGGTCATGGCTGCGGTTTGAACCCCTGCGGGCGGGGCGTCAAGTCGCGATTAGCTGCCGGGAATGGTGATCCGCTTGGTCTGGCCGCTTTGTCGCAGCATGATGCCGTGTTCATCAATCGCAACCACCGTGCCCGAGGCAACACGGCTTCCGGTTTTCACCTCTTTCAAGCGGCCCGACGAAAGCCGCATAAGGGCCCGCAGGTCGGCCTTCGGTCCAAAGATCCCAAGAACCGACACGGAATTCTTCTTCATCGCGCCCCGCTGTGTGGCCGCGCTTTTGACTTTTGCGTTCGACATGATCTGCGGCTTGGACCGTAGCCCAAACCCCTTTTTAAGTGAGTGGTGCGGGCCTCGTATCAAAACCGGAAGGCAAGCAAAAGCGCATGACACACAGATGTCATCGAGACAAGGTCGCCCCGCGATAAAGCCCTTGAGATCACGCGGCATTCACCGTTGAGTTGTGGCAAAATCCCACTCATCACAACGGCCCGAACCGAACGCAGCCGTCACGTTCCGATAGCGAATCGTTCGCCCTTACCGGCGTGTGGTAAAGGTGAGCCCGTTCAGCCAGACGCCAGCTTAGCTGCGTTCCACGACCCGCCCGGAACCTGCATATCTGCACGTTTCTGGCTGACGCGGGTGCTGTTTTCCAGACTGTCCAGATAATCTTCGCTGACGCTGCCGGTGATGTAGTTTCCGTCAAAGCACGAACAGTCAAACGCTTCGATCTCGGGGTTGCCTTCTTTGGCAGCCCAGATCAGGTCATCCAGATGCTGATAGAACAGTGCGTCTGCGCCCAGTTCTTCGCGGATCTCCTCAATCTCTTTGCCGTTTGCGACCAGTTCGGCTTTGGTCGGCATGTCGATGCCATAGACATTGGGGTACTTCACCGGGGGCGAGGCGCTGGCGACATAGACTTTTTTGGCGCCAGCGTCGCGGCACATCTGAACGATCTTTTTGATGGTGTTGCCACGCACGATGGAATCGTCGATCAGCAAAACGCTGTGGCCGTCAAATTCCAGCGGAACGGCGTTCAATTTGCGGCGGACGGATTTCTGTCGCTCTGCCTGACCAGGCATGATGAAGGTGCGCCCGACATAGCGGTTTTTAACCAGACCTTCGCGATAGGGGATGCCTGTGATCTTTGCAGCTTCCAGCGCCACGGGGCGGGCACTGTCCGGCACCGGGATGATCCGGTCGATTTCCAGACCCGAGTCCTGAATCTGTTTGGCCAGTGTCTGACCCATGCGCATCTGGGTCTTGTAGACCGAGACCCCGTCCAGCAATGAATCCGGACGGGCAAGGTAGACATACTCAAAGATACAGGGCGTCAGTTTACCTTCGACGGCCTGAAACTCGTGCATGTTGCCGTCCAGATCGATTAGGATCGCTTCGCCCGGGCGCAGATCGCGCAGCTTCTCAAAGCCATTGATGCCAAAAGCCACATCTTCCGAGGCAAACGCATAGTCATCGCCTGCGCCGTCCACCGCGCGTTTCGCAACCGACAAGGGGCGAATGCCAAACGGATCGCGGAAGGCCAGCATCCCAACGCCTGCGACCAGACAGATCACAGAGTAAGCGCCCTGAACCCGTTCCATCGTCATCTTCACACCAGCAAACAGGTTGCGGATGGGTTCCGCATTGCCGTTTACCTTGATCGCGTCGGCCACTTTGTCGGCCAGAACGTTCAGCAGGATTTCAGAATCTGACGTCGTGCGCAGGTGACGGCTGTATTTGCCTGTAACTTTCTCGCGTTGCTCAGCGGTGTTGGTGATGTTGCCGTTGTGAACCAGATAGATGCCATAAGGCGCGTTCACAAAGAACGGCTGCGCCTCGGCCGCGCTGAGCGACCCTGCGGTGGGATAACGGACATGACCCATGCCGACATGGCCCAGAAGGGTTTCGGCGTCTTGTGCATTGAACACATCCTTGACCAGACCGTTGGCCTTCTTTTCCCGGAAAAACTCGCCATTGAAAGTCACGATCCCCGAGGCATCCTGACCCCGGTGCTGCAACATCAGCAGCCCGTCATAGATCTCGGCAAACACATCATGTGTCCGGCTTGCGATTCCCAAAATCCCACACATTTACGGGGCTCCAACTTCTATGACGATTTGACCAGAGGATTGACCGCTTTACGGCTTCGGACAATCTGTGACGCGTGCGCGGGTGTATTTGAGGCAGAAAAAAATGACGCCAATAGGGCGATCATCATCACGACCAGCGCGCATTCATACAGAAAGAACAAGATCGGTGGCTCCGATTCCGTGGCGGGTTGGCCTCCACATAAAGCCTAATGGCGTGGCTGTCATCAAAGGATCACATTCACCTATTGCCGCAGGCTGAAATTGTGCACAACGCCACATGTTCGGGAAACGGATGACATGTGCAGTCATATATGCTGTCATGCCTATGAATATGTGAAGTTCTGGATCGGAGAAACACCCAGAGGACCCGAATGTGGCAACATAAGTCTCAGCAAAAGAAACCGGAACGGGTGAAGCAACGGTGCCATCGATGCCGCGGCATGGGGCGCGCGCCCTGTCAGATCTGCAACGGCGCGGGCGAAGTTGTCAAAAGCCGCGATATTCTGGGCAAGCCCATCTCCAGCCGGTGCGATGGGTGTTTCGGATTAAAAACGATCAAATGCACTGTTTGCGGTGGCGAAGGTTTCACCTGATCCACAAGAAAAAAGCCCGGTCAGAGCCGGGCTTTCGATGAATTATGGATTGCGAGGCGTTTAGCCGTCCGCCGGTGCAGTGGTCGCAGGTTGGGCGTTATCTGCGGTGCAGCTGGCCACCAGCTCTTCATATTGTGCTGTAACCCAGCCCAAAGCTGCCTCGGGGTTTTGCTCTTCGATCTGACCGCTGAATTGTTCAAACACCTTGGCCGAGCGGCTTTCGTCGACGATCGTGTAAGACTGACCCGTCATCACGGTGTCGTAGACAAAGAAGGCAATCGCAACCAGCAGAATGCCACGCGCGATGCCGAAGAACAGACCAAGCGCCTGATCCAGACCGCCCAGGGCCGAGCGTTGCACCAGTGATGAAAACAACGGTGTAAAGATGCTGACCACGATCAGAGCGATTGCGAATACGGCAGCAAAGCCGGTGATGACCGAAAGCTCGCAACTGTCGCGCAGGAAGTCGCCGACAACGGGGATTTCCTTGACCAGTGGGACGGCCTGCGGAGCAAAGATAAACGCCAGAACAGCCGCTGCGACCCAGCCTGCGATCGCCAGAACTTCGCGCATGAAACCACGTGAGTAGGCCAACAAGCCCGACACCACGATGACGAGGGCAACGACCCCGTCAATTATTGTAAAACCTTCCATGGCCCTCGCCTGTTCGTTTTCTGCCCCTCAAGGCGCGACTTTAACCTGCTCCGAAGGTTTCGCCAACAAACCCAACCAAATCAGAGGGTCGGGTGAGTGACAGACCTGCCACAGTGCCGGTTTTGCCACCTGCCGGAGCAATTGCCGCTGTGAAACCAAGTTTTTGAGCTTCTTTCAACCTGTTTTCTGTCTGTGGGGCAGGTCTAAGTGCCCCGGATAGCGAGATTTCTCCGAAAACAACGGTGTCGGCGGGCAGGGCGGTGTCTTCGCGCGCGCTGAGTAACGCAGCGGCAACCGCGAGGTCTGCGGCGGGTTCGCTGACCTTCAGCCCTCCGGCAACGTTCAGATAGACATCGAGCCCGGCAAAGGGGATTCCGCAGCGCGCCTCAAGCACGGCAAGGATCATGGCCAGCCGCCCGCTGTCCCATCCAACGACCGTGCGGCGGGGCTGGGAATGGGGCGACGGGGCAACCAGCGCCTGCAATTCGACCAGAACAGGGCGGGTGCCTTCAATGCCTGCAAAGACGGCCGAACCGGGGCTGGGCGTGCCGCGTTCCGACAGGAACAGGGCCGAAGGGTTCGTGACCTGCGCCAGCCCTTTACCCGTCATCTCGAACACACCGATCTCATCAGCTGGGCCAAAGCGGTTCTTGACCGCGCGCAGGATGCGGAACTGGTGGCCGCGCTCGCCTTCGAAATAGAGCACGGTATCGACCATATGTTCGACCACGCGGGGACCGGCAATCTGACCTTCCTTGGTGACATGGCCGACCATGACAATCGAAACGCCATGTCGTTTCGCAAATGTGGTCAATTCATGGGCTGCGGCCCGGACTTGTGACACCGATCCGGGCGCGCTGTCCACATTGTCGGCCCACATGGTCTGGATCGAGTCGATGATCGCCAGACCGGGCTTTTCAGCCTCAAGCGTTGTGAGGATGTCGCGCAGGTTGGTCTCTGCGGCCAGTTGGACAGGCGCGTCCTCAAGCCCCAGACGGCGTGCACGCATCCGGACCTGAGCGCTGGCTTCCTCGCCCGAGACATAGATGGTTTTGACACCAGCACGCGCGAACCGAGCAGCAGCCTGCAACAGCAGCGTGGATTTACCGATACCCGGATCCCCGCCCACCAGAAGGGCAGAGGCCGGGACCAGACCACCGCCCAACACCCGGTCAAGTTCTTCAACGCCGCAAAGGGTGCGGGGCGGCGGGGTTTCCTCGGTCGACAAATCCGTGAGTGCAATGGACTGGCCGCGTTTGCCGCCGAGGGATTTTTTGGTCGGGCCAGCCGAAAGGGGCACGTCCTGAACGATAGTGTTCCATTCGCCGCAGGCATCGCAGCGTCCGGACCACCGCGTATGTGTTGCTCCGCAGGCCGAGCAGGAGAAAGAAGTCGTTTTTGCCATGCGGCCTTTGGTGCCCGAGCTTGGGCGGTTCTTCAAGCCCTTGCGGGCTTTCCTCACCGCCGGTGGCGCGCTGCGGCCTCAGGCCCGGATGGGCCATCGCCCACAGCGGGCGCTGACGCGCCTATTCCGCCGCCCGAGGGGGGGACATCGCAACCACGCTGGACGCCTTTGAGGTGCTGTCTTTGCGCGGTGTCTGCAACTGAGTCGACAGTTCGGGCAGAAGCTCGAATAGTTCATCGCGCAGGCGTGCCAGTTGCGACTTGGCGATGGTCTCTTCCATTTCCACATCGCGCGTCCATTGGCGCAATTCGTTCTGGATGACCTGAGCCTCTTCCAAACGCTGCTGGAACAGCTCAATTTCCTCCTGCCGTTGTTGCAGGAACATCTGCGCCCGTTCGACCCGTGCGTCTCCATAGGTTTCGGCCAATTCCTGGCTGATCTGGCTCATCTGCGCGGCCAGTTCCAAAATCTCAGGTTCCAGCGATTGCAGGTCAGGGTGCTGGCGTAGAAACGCCATACGCTCTTTGACCGCGTCGAACTCTGAGGACATCATGAACAGCCCGCCTCGGTCGGCGGCGTGGGCCATCTGATACGCGTTCGCGATGTCATACATGTTGAGGGCAAATTTGCGATGGTTGTTTTCCAACGCCATCATTCGCGCATTTGCTGGCAGATAAAACGCCAACATGAGAATCAGTGCGGTCAGCCCGATCTGGATGAACATCCCGGCATCTGTCGCCGGTCTGTTGCCGAATCCGGCCTGCATCGAAAGCCAGGGCAACACGCCCAAAGCGGATAAAATCGTGGTTGCAACGGCCAGCAGGGCCGCCATGCAGATCAGTAAAAAAGTCAATCTTAAAAAGGCATTCTGACATTGCAATGTGATGTTTTGGAGGGCGGCCATGATCGTCGAACTCCTTTTTCAAACCGGAACACACCGGGCCGAAGCGGAGGAAGATCAAACAACTTAGGGCGATCCGCTGCGGACCCGAAAACTACAAATCTTAACTGCTCGAAATATAAAGATGATACTTAGATATGTGTTTTCAATCAATTAGGTCTGAGCTTTTCGTGAACCAGATGTCATCTCTGTAATATGACCCAGTGCGATCGAAGCCAGAATGCAGGCCGTGAACAGATAAAGGCCCCATGCGGTTTCGATGGTGGCGTAAGAGACGCCCTTGGCCAAAGTGATGTAAAGCGCGATCAGGAAAATGTCGGCCATGGCCAGTTTGCCAAGGATGTTGAGCGCAGGCTGGACGCGCGCGTCCAGCAGGTTCCATTGGATCAGTGCGGTGCCGATGGTTTTGATGTAGGGGGCAAAGAGCGCGAAGATGGTGACAATCAGCGCAAGGAAGATGTCGGATTTCCACAAGGACTGGAGCCCGGTGATGACGCTGATTTCGCTGAGGCCAAAGATCGGCAGGAACCCCGCGCGCATCAGCGGGGCGAACCACGCGATGGGGTAGAGGATCAGGAGCGAGAGGGTGGCGAGGCGGAGCATTAGCATACAATTCTGAAAGTAGACTAGGAAGCGTGAACCAACCAAACCGACAACAACCAAAGAAGAATGGCGGAAAGGCTCTTTCCTGGGTTTACTCCTAGCAAAAAGCAGCGACATAGCAGGAATAAAACTGCTGCTGAAAGAGAATATGTGGTAGCCCTGAAGAGTTCCAACCATTTAATGTCAAATGGTGGGGTGATACGAGCGAGCCAAGTATTTCCGGGCAATGAAATTGCGAACGCGAACCAAAGCACGCACCAAAAGAATGCCAACATGCACAAACGAAACAACCATCGGCCAAGGTCTTTTTGGTCTGTTTCGTTAACGATTTGTGCTGCTGTTGCGATTGAAAAACCTATTGCTAAAAGCGGCAACACAAAAAGGACTACAGCGGCCATAGCCATCACCGAACCGCCTCAATCGGCCCTTCCGCGCTTCCGCTGATGAACTGCTCCACATAAGGATCACCCGAGGCATCCATCTGCCCGACGGGACCGGTCCACTGGATGACACCTCCGTGCAGCATGGCGACGTTGTCGGCAATCGCGCGGACCGAGCTCATGTCGTGGGTGATGGTCATCGCGGTGGCGCCCATCTCGGTCACGATTTCGCGGATCAGGTCATTGATGACGCCGGACATGATCGGGTCAAGGCCGGTGGTGGGTTCGTCGAAAAAGATGATCTCGGGCTCGGCGGCGATGGCGCGGGCAAGACCCACACGTTTTTGCATCCCGCCCGACAGCTCGGCCGGAAAGCGGTCGGCCACGTCGGATTTCAGGCCCACGCGGCGCAGTTTTTCGATGGCGATTTCGCGCGCTTCTTCGGTCGGACGTTTCAGAGACCCACGCAGCAGGCGGAAGGCGACGTTTTGCCAGACGGTCAGTGAATCAAACAGCGCCGCGCCCTGAAACAGCATCCCGAAGCGGGCCAGAAACGCATCCCGGTCGCCCTTGCTGGCGTCTTTGCCGTCCACATAGATCATGCCGCTGTCGGGGTGGATCAGGCCAAGGATACATTTCAGCGCCACCGACTTCCCGGTCCCCGACCCACCGATGATGACCATCGAAGTGCCCTTGGGGATCTCAAGGTTAAGACCTTGCAATACGTGGTTGTCGCCAAAGGCTTTATGTACGTTCTCCATCCGGATCATAGCGAGAAGAATACCCCTGTGAGAACGAAGTTTGCGGCCAGGATCAGGACGGCTGCGGCCTCGACCGAGCCTTTTGTGGCGCGGCCCACGCCCTGTGCACCGCGACCAGAGTTCATGCCATAGTAACAGCCCATGATCGCCGCGATCAGGCCAAAGGCCGCGCCTTTGACCAGCGATGAGACGATGTCGCGGGTTTCAAGGAAATCCACGGTGTTCTTCAGATAAGCCGCCGGGTTGAAGCCCAGGTTTTGAGTGGCAACCGTGTAGCCTCCGGCAATGCCGATGATGTCACCCACCGCGACCAGGGCAGGCACGGTGATCAGCGCAGCCAAGACACGCGGGGCGGTCAGGTATTTCATCGGGTGGGTCGACAGCGTGACCAATGCGTCGATCTGCTCGGTCACTTTCATCGTGGCAATCTCGGCCGCGATGGACGAGGTCACGCGGGCGGCAATCATCAGGCCGACCAGCACCGGGCCCAGCTCCCGCACCATGCCAATGGCGACGATTTGGGGCACCACCGCTTCGGCGTTGAAACGCGCACCGCCGGCGTAGATCTGCAGCGCCAATGCACCACCGGTGAAGATCGCGGTCAGGCCAACCACGGGCAGGGACAACCAGCCGATGTTCAGCAGCGCCATGCCAAATTCGCGCGGATAAAAAGGTGGGCGCAGAATGTGCGAGATGGCATCAAGCGCAAACAATGCGACACGGCCAAAGGCCGCCATCAGGCTCAGCACAGCACGGCCCAGCCCCCCAAGCGCGGCGATCGGGTTCATTCCACATAGCCTCGCGAATAGCGATTGCCCAAGGATGTCAGGATCTCATACCCAATCGTTCCGGCAGCTTCTGCCAGATCGTCGACGGTCTGATGGCCGTTGAGAATACGCAGGCGTTCCGGGTCATGGGGCAGATCGGTGACGTCCACAGTGATCAGGTCCATCGAAATCCGACCAACCACCGGGCAGGGCTGGTTTCCGGCAAACGTGTCAATCCCACCACCGATGGCGCGATGCAGGCCATCCGCATACCCAGCCGCAACGGTGGCGATACGCGACGGGCGACGCGCCACCCAGCTGTTGCCGTAACCAACCGTTTCACCGACCTCCAGTTTACGCACCTGGATGACGGGCAGATCGACGGTGACAACCGGTTTGGCACCGGCAAAGGGCAGGCCACCATAGAGACCGATGCCCGGACGGCAGAAATCGAAATGGAATTCCGGCCCCAGAAAGGTGCCCCCGGTTGCGGCCAGCGAACGCGGTGCGGTGACGCCTTCGGTCATCTCGCGAAAGGTCTTGAGCTGCTGCTGGTTCATCGGGTGATCCGGCTCGTCGGAACAGGCCAGATGAGACATGACCACCGCCGGATTCATGGCCTCGGCCTTTGGACGCAGTTCCGCCCAGTCGGCGGGCTCCAGCCCCAGACGGTTCATGCCGCTGTCCAGCTGAATGCCAAATGCGTGATCGGGCAGGGCTTGTTCGTGGCGCTTAAACTGCTCAGCCGAGTTGATCAGCGGTGTCAGGTCATGCGCGCGCAGCAGATCTGTGTCACCTTCCATATGCCCGGAAAAGACACCGATCATAGGGCCAGGTCCCACGGCCTCTCGCACGGCGGCACCTTCTTCGGCGGCAGCGACAAAGAACTTGCGAACGCCTTCTTCTGCCAGCATATCGCTGACCGGCCCGGCCCCCAGTCCATAAGCATCGGCCTTGACCACGGCCCCGGTCTCAACCCCGGTCTTCGCATCAAGCGCCCGCCAGTTGCTGGCCAGCGCCTGAAGATTGATCGTCAAACGTGCAGTACTCATGGCACTGTTCATGACATTGCGCCGTCCAAGGTCAAGAGGGAATGGTGCATTTCCGTAGCGTATTGCGTTGCCACGTTGCCGCAATCGACGAAAAGCGCCGAAAACCAAGACATTTTGGCGGTTTGTCGCTGTGCAGGATCTGTTTTGTGATTGTCCTCACATTGGTGTTAAAACGATTTTGTGGGTGTGATCGTTCCATCGCAACTCATTCGAGACAGTGGCAATAGGAGTGCGGAAATCATGGAGTTTTCGACGGGGCTAACACTGGATACTTCTTCTGTGGTCCAGCTGTTTGCTGATGTTTTTTCAGCATCTGAAGGAGAGGGCGAAGGCGCGGTGATCGGTGCCTTTGTGCAAGACCTGATCGAAACCACCCCACCTGAGGATCTGGTGGTGTGCACAGCACATCGCGATAACATGCTGCTGGGGTGCGCTATCTTTTCTCGGGTCGTGTATCCACAGGATACGCGTTCTGTGTTCATTCTGTCGCCGATGGCCGTCAGGACCGACAGCCAGAAAACCGGTGTTGGCCAAGCGTTGATTTCCTACGGTCTGGACCAACTGCGGGCCTTGGATGTGGATGTGGCTCTGACCTACGGTGATCCGGGGTACTATTGTAAAACGGGGTTCAAGCAGATTGCTGAGGACACTGCTCAGCCGCCGCTTTCTCTGAGCCATCCGCACGGATGGTTGGGGCAGGCGTTGAATGCCCAGGAGCTGACCTCACTGACAGGCCCGTCGCGTTGCGTGGCTGCATTGAATAATCCAACACTTTGGTGACTTGCCATATGAAGAAGCGGCCCTTTGGGATTTCCCGTTAGATCAGAGGGTGATCGATCATCGCCTTGCTGTTGCGCAAGTGGCGGGCAACCAGTGTCTTTTGCCGCCGTCCGCTGGGGATGTGGCAGGCAGGCGTCATTTCTTGATTGCAGATCAGAGACGGGAATAGTTTGAGCAGCTCTTGTAGCGCATCTGGTGCAAGCAATTTCAACGTCTCAGGTCCGGTAAACAGGCTTTCACTTGGCGCGCCTTCGGCAAACAGAACAACGTGACGGTCAAAAACGAGGTGATGATAGGTCACTTTGGTCGCCAAAGCGTCGATGTAAATGCCGGGCAACTCCGTCAATCGGATGGCCGAGATCAAAACGTCCCGCGTTGCAAACATCCGCTGCGCAATGGCCGAGCGGACCAACATCCGATGTTGGCGCGATACAATTAGGTCACGGCGCGGTAAACCATGACCCAATGAACCAGC
Source organism: Ruegeria sp. BHSB064 (assembly GCF_059613205.1). NCBI lineage: Bacteria > Pseudomonadati > Pseudomonadota > Alphaproteobacteria > Rhodobacterales > Roseobacteraceae > Ruegeria > Ruegeria sp. BHSB064. The sequence continues at coordinate 45,567 of NZ_JBXWSB010000002.1, read as the reverse complement.
CATGATGCAGACCGGATAGAGATCTGATTTCTTCAAAAGATCCGCGTGTCGCAGGGTCCGTGACAGGCGCATTCGTACCGTTTCCAGGGTGCCATCGGTTGTCATGACGCGCATTCCGGGTTCGATATCCTGAACGTGGACCTCGCCGTGATCGGTCAGAATCAGCGTGCCCGAGGTGAAACAAGGGGCGCCGGGACTTGGATTTGGATCCTGAACAAAATTCACCCCATCGGTTGAGGACAGCGAAGACGTGTCATCTGTGCCATTACTGCCAATCTGGGTTGAGGTTTGACCGTTTGCCGGACCCTGGGTGGCCGTCACCTGCGCATCGAAAGACACGAAGCTCAGAACCGACCCGTTGTCGGACAATGAGACAGCGCCCAATCGGTTGATACGGGCGGTGACCACGTAGTAGTCGAAGCCGCCCACCGTCGTCATTGTCGCGGTGTCGACATCTGTGGAACTGCGCACCGTGCCATTTGGGTTATAGACATCAACCTGAAGCCCGGTGACATCCGTTCCGGTCGGCACACGGACTTCGATGAAATCCCCGTCAGGCGCAAAATTCGGACCGTTCCGATATCTGATTTCCGAGATGATCGCGGGCAAAACTCGGGGCCTCCGACCGCTATGAGCATGCTGTGCAAGGTACCTTTACTTACACTAACACAACCTAAAGGATAGACCATCAGTTCGACCAGCGGCGTTCCCATTGTCAGAAGCAGTGTGATCAGTATCCCTCGATCTCGCCGCCCTGCTGCCAGGGTTTGACCAGATTGCCAAAGCGGGTGAACTGGGCTTCGAACGAAAGCTCGACAGTTCCGATGGGGCCGTGGCGCTGCTTGCCGACGATGACCTCGGCCTTGCCATGCAGGCGTTCCATGGCCTGCTTCCACTCTTCCATCTTTTCCAGCTCGTGATCGCCGGGCTTTTCGCGCTCTTTGTAATATTCCTCGCGGAACACAAACATCACCACGTCGGCATCCTGTTCGATCGAGCCCGATTCACGCAGGTCAGACAGCTGAGGGCGCTTATCGTCACGATTTTCCACCTGACGGCTCAGCTGTGACAGCGCAATGACGGGAATGTTCAGCTCTTTGGCGATGGCTTTCATGCCCATCGAAATTTCGGCAATCTCGTTTACCCGGTTGTCGGACATGCCACGGCAGAGCTGCAGGTAGTCGATCACCAGCAGGTCCAGCCCGTGTGTTCGCTTCAACCGCCGTGCGCGGGCGGCAAGTTGTGAAATCGGCAGGGCGGGCGTGTCGTCGATGAACAGGGGGCAGGCTTCCAGTTCTTTGGCCGCGTCCACGAAGCGTCGGAACTCGGCCTCGGTCATGTCGCCCTGACGGATCTTGTGGCTGGAAATCTCGGACGCTTCGGCCAGAACACGACCCGCCAATTGCTCGGCGCTCATCTCGAGCGAGAAGAATCCGACCACACCGCCGTCAATCGCGCCCTCGCTGCCATCCGGCTTCTGTCCGCGTTTGTAGGCTTTGGCCACGTTAAACGCCACGTTGGTCGCCAGCGAGGTTTTCCCCATCGACGGACGCCCGGCCAGAATGATCAGGTCGGACGGGTGCAGGCCACCCAATTGCTTGTCCAAGTCGGCCAGACCGGTGGAAATCCCCGCCATGCCGCCACCACGCTGGTAGGCTTCGTTGGTGACATTGACGGCTTCTGTGACCGCCTTGAGGAAGGATTGAAACCCTTGTTCGGTCTGGCCCTGCTCGGAAAGCTGGTAAAGCTGCTGCTCGGCCTCGACGATTTGTTCCTTGGGCTCGCTGGACACATCAACCCGCGCGGCCTTGTCCGAGATGTCGCGGCCCAGACGGATCAACTCGCGCCGAATGGCGAGGTCATAGATCATCTGGGCATAATCATGCACTGCAAAGGCGCTGATCGAGGCCCCGGCCAGCTTGACCAGATAGGCCGGGCCGCCCAGTTCCTTCAGACCCTCATCTTCGCCCATGAACGACTTCAGTGTGACGGGTGAGGCCAGCGCGTTCTTGGCGATACGGGCGGCAGCGACTTCATAAATCCGGGCATGGACCGGATCATAGAAATGCTCGGCCCCGATGATCGAGGCGACCCGGTCATACAGATCGTTATTGGTCAGAATCGCGCCAAGCAGTTGCTGCTCGGCCTCGATAGAATGCGGCATGGTTTCCGCGTTTTGAATCTGTGCTGCTGCCTGCTCGATACTGCTGATCTCGTTCATCTTGTCCCCGCTGCCCGTTAGGGGGTTTTACACGCGAAACGCCACTGCAAGCTATCTGGAAATACCTGTGGCTAAGTTGGGGTAAAGCCTAGGGATAACTTTCCTGATCGTTTGGATGCCTGCGTATGCGTAGCTTATTATGTATGAACTGAGGGAAAAGTCACCAGATATCGTGGCCCATGCCCCGATTCTTATGCACTTATCCCCATTTTGCCCACAAGAGGATTACGTGGATTTATTGGCCTCTTGCCAGCCACGTGGGTCATTCAGGAACGCCTCGACACCGTCAAGTGTCTCTTGGTCAAAGGCTTTCTGCGCCTTGGCCTCGGCAAGAACGTCCCACCATGTGCACAGCGAATGCAGCTTTACGCCGTGGTCGCCCAGCGTCTTTTCGGTTTCGGGGAAAATGCCATAGTAGAAAATCACCGCTGTATGCCCGCAAGTGGCCCCGGTTTCGCGGATCGCGTCGACAAATGACAGCTTGCTGCCACCATCGGTGGTCAGGTCCTCGACAAGCAGCACGCGCTCGCCTTCGCTCATCGCGCCTTCGATGCGGGCGTTGCGGCCATAGCCCTTGGGTTTCTTGCGCACATAGGTCATCGGCAGCGCCATACGCTCGGCCACCATGGCGGCAAATGGGATGCCTGCCGTCTCACCACCGGCGATGTTGTCGAACGCCTCGAACCCGGCGTCACGCATCACGGTGACGGTCAGGAAGTCCATCAAGGTCGATCGGATACGCGGGTAAGAGATCAGCTTGCGGCAGTCGATATAGGTCGGACTGGGCAGGCCAGAGGCAAGCGTGAAGGGTTCACGCGCATTGAAATGAACAGCCTTGATCTCCAGCAGCATCCGCGCAGTCAGGCGGGCGATTTCGGTGCTGTCGGGAAAGGAACTGGGGATCATGGCGCAAACCTCGGGGCTGAAAACACGTTGCGGGCTGATAGCCCGAGCGCTGGCCCGGAGTCGAGAGGGTCGCAAAAGAAAAGCGGACCCCCAAGAGGTCCGCTTTTCGCCCTTTCGGGCAGAGCGCCAAGGTGGGCTTAGCTGCTCATATCGTAGGCGCGTTCCCCGTGTACCGACAGGTCCAGCCCGTTTGTTTCGGTCTCGGCGTCTACGCGAAGCGGGGTGATGAGTGCAACCACCTTCACCAACACAATGGTAACAACTGCCGTAAAGGCACCCACGATCACCAGCCCGCCCAATTGCGCGGTCCATGTCCCAAGGCCAAATGCAGCTATCATGATGGTACCGAAAATGCCGCCGACGCCATGCACCGCAAAGACATCCAGCGTATCGTCGATGTTCAGCTTGTTGCGGATGACATTGACGGCCTCCTGACACAGGACACCGGCGACCGCACCGATGATCAGCGCCTGTACCGGACCCACAAAGCCCGATGCCGGGGTGATCGAGGCCAGACCGGCAATCGTGCCCGTGACCAGACCAACCATCGAAGCCTTGCCAAAGCGGATACGTTCCCACAGGGCCCATGTCAGCGACGCGGTTGCGGCGGACAGATGCGTGACGGTCATGGCCATTGCGGCGCCACCATCTGCTGCAAGTTGCGAACCACCATTGAAACCGAACCAACCGACCCACAGCATTGCCGCTCCAACCATGACATAACCGGGGTTGTGCGGCGGTGTGGTGCGGTTGCGGCGCGGGCCGAGAATGACGGCGATGATCAAAGCAGCCAGACCGGCAGTTTCATGGACAACGATGCCGCCTGCAAAGTCGCGCACACCAATCTCACCCAGAATACCGCCATCAGCCAGCATTCCGCCGCCCCAGATCCAGTGGACCACCGGCGCGTAGCAGAGCAGCATCCACAGGGCCGAAAAGGTCAGGACGAACCCAAAGCCAACACGTTCGACATAAGCCCCCACAATCAGCGCCGGTGTGATGATCGCAAAGGTCATCTGAAAGGCGAAGAACAGGATCTCGGGCAGGGTGCCTGCAAGGCTGTCGGCATCCACACCGTTCAGAAACGCTTTGCCCAGACCACCCCAAATCCCGCTTTCGCCGGGGCCGAAGGCGATCGAGTAGCCCGCAACGAGCCACAGAATGCTCATCAAACAGGCGATTGAGAAGCAGTGCATGAACACGCTGAGCACATTTCGGGCACGTACAAGCCCACCATAGAACAGGGCAAGGCCCGGCAATGTCATGAAAAGGACCAGTGCGGTTGCAACGATGATCCAGGCTGTATCGGCTCCATTCATGGGCCGTTCTCCTTTCCCCTGCGTTTGGTCACGAGAGCTGATCGGCAGCTCTCCGGACCCGTGTGAGTGTGTGCGCAGCCTTGAAAGGGAGGAAAGGTGGGGAAAAAAGAGGCAGACTTATAAAAGGCGCTTAAATTGTCGCCTTTTGCACAAGTGATGACAGTTTTTGCAGCTTTTGGTGCGGTGCGCCTAAAGAATAGGCGTTTATGAAAGCCCGTCTTTGAGCAAATCCAACGCGTGATCCCGCGCAGCCAGACGCACAGCATTCCGCCCCAACGCGCCAAATTCGATGGTTTCGGTCTGCGTATTCCGGCCATCGCGGGCCAGTCCGAAACACACGCGCCCTTCCGGCTTGAACTCGGATCCGCCCGGTCCGGCAATGCCGGTGATCGACACGGCAAGCTGCGCCTGTGAGTGTCGAAGCGCCCCGTCGGCCATCTCGCGGGCAACTTCTTCGGATACAGCGCCATGCGTGGTCAGGGTCGCGGCCAGAACGCCCAGCATGTCTTGTTTGGCTTCGTTTGTGTAGGTGACAAAGCCCCGATCCACCACCGCAGAGCTGCCGGGAATATCCGTCAGGGCCGCAGCCACCATTCCGCCGGTACAGCTTTCAGCCGTGGCAATCATCACACCCTGCGCCTTGGCAAGATCCAGCAGTTCGGTAACGTTCATAGCCCCAGAACTCCGTGAGCAATTCCTGCAAGAACCATCACGCCGATGGCTGCAAAAACGCCAGCGATGACGTCGTCCAGCATAACGCCCATGGGATCGCCCCGTCTGTCGGCCCAGCCAACGGGGCCCGGCTTGGTGATGTCGAACAGGCGGAACAGGATGAGCCCAGCCACCCAACCGGGCCAAAGGGCGGTAATGTCGATCCCATGGGCCCAAGACGGGTAAGAAATCGCCCAAAGCGCGATGAATTGGCCTGCGACCTCATCAACGACGATTTCTGACGGGTCGTGATCATCCTGACCCTCGGTCATCACGCGGGTTGCCCAAAGGCCGCCAACAAAAACGGCCAGCGTTGCAAGTACCAGCAGGGGAAACCCACCCAGCGCATGCAACACCCAGGCCATCGGCAGCGCCGCCAGGGATCCCCAGGTGCCTGGGGCAGGGCGCAAATAGCCGACGCCGCCGACTGTGCCGATCACCTGTGCCGCAGTCATGCCTTCACCAGGCAGGCCGTGGCGAGCGAGGCAATCCCTTCGCTGCGACCAGTAAAGCCCAAACGTTCGGATGTGGTGGCCTTGACCGAGACTTGATCTGCGCTTAACCCCATGATTTCAGCCATTTCGGCGCGCATGGCAGCGGCATGAGGGCCGATCTTTGGATACTCGCAGACCAAAGTGCAATCGACATTCGAAATGCGGTATCCCATCTGCCCCGCCAGCTCGACGGCATGGCGCAGGAAAATCTCGCTGGCAGCCCCCTTCCATTGCGGATCTGAGGGCGGGAAGTGTTGACCAATGTCACCCTGCGCCAAAGCGCCATAGATCGCATCGGTCACGGCGTGCATCCCAACATCTGCGTCCGAGTGCCCTTGCAATCCGCGCCCATGTGGCACCTTCACGCCACACAGGATAACGTGATCCCCGTCGCCAAAACGGTGCACGTCGTACCCGTTGCCAAGTCTTACATCCATATCCGTTCCCATTATCCGTTCCGCCCGGGCAAAATCCTCGGGTCGGGTGATTTTCAGATTGTCTGCGTCGCCGGGGACAATGCAAACATCAAAGCCTGCCGCGCGGGCGACCTCCACATCATCCGCAGCGCCGCCCGAATGGGCCGCGTGGGCGGCAGTGATGGCATCATAGTGAAACCCCTGCGGTGTTTGCGCAGCGTAAAGGCCATTGCGGTCCTGCGTGCCTGTTACGGCGCCATCCCGCCCAACCCACAACGCATCCGTGACAGCAAGCCCCGGCGCAGCCGCCTGATGCGTTTCCAGCGCGGTCAACACGTCCTGTATGATGCGCGATGAGACACAAGGGCGGGCCACGTCGTGGATCAGAACGTGTTGCACACCCAGACCTTCCAAAGCCCTTAATCCGCTGCGGACCGAGCCTGAGCGATCTGATCCGCCCGAGGCGAGGATCAGGTCGGTGTTACGAAACTCTTCCCATGCTGGCGTGTCGTCATCCGAAAGTACCAGAACGGTGTGATCCACCTGTCCTCGAAACTGTTCGATCGTCCAGTCGGCCACGCGACGTCCCGCAAGGCTGCGCCATTGCTTGGGCACGCCGCCTCCGGCGCGCAATCCGCGCCCTGCGGCGACTATGATGGCGGCTGTCGTCATGTCTCGGACGCTCCTTTGTCTTGGCTGTGTTTAGGCGGCGGTGAAAGCAGAGGCAATCACCCAAGGTAAAACGATTAAAAAATAGGCAAGTGATGATTTTGCGGGCTTGTTCAGCGCCGTTTTGTTGTTCATATGCGTGGAATTCGATATCAAATCAGCAACTGCCCAAGGATTAAGCACGTTGACCCTTCACCTCGCTGACAAGGAAGTAAACCCACCAGTGTTGCTGGCCCCGATGGCCGGAATCACGGATCGCCCGTTTCGCGATCTGGTGATGCGGTTTGGTGCCGGTATGGTGGTGAGCGAAATGGTTGCCAGTCAAGAGATGGTGCAAGCCAAGCCCGGTGTGCGCGAACGTGCGGAACTGTCCGCGGATGTGGAAAACACCGCCGTGCAATTGGCCGGGCGCGAGGCACACTGGATGGCTGAAGCCGCCCGTCAGGTGGCGGACAGGGGCGCGCGTGTGATCGACATCAACATGGGCTGTCCCGCCAAGAAAGTGACCAATGGCTATTCTGGCTCGGCGCTGCTGAAAACGCCGGATCATGCGCTGACCCTGATCGAAGCTGTGGTCGATGCAGTTGATGTACCTGTGACCTTGAAAACCCGGTTGGGCTGGGACGATTCTCTGCTGAACGCACCTGACGTGGCGCGACGGGCGCAGGACGCCGGTATTCAGATGGTCACGATCCACGGGCGCACGCGGTGTCAGTTTTACAAAGGTCATGCCGATTGGCGGGCGATCCGGGCCGTGAAAGAATCTGTGTCAATTCCTGTGGTTGCAAATGGCGATATCGTGGATACCGCTGCCGCCAACACCGCATTGCAGCAGTCGGGCGCGGATGGGGTGATGGTTGGACGCGGCGCGCAGGGCAAACCCTGGCTATTGGCGCAGATCTGTCACGACATTTACGGGGCCGACGCCCCCGAAATCCCGGACGGAGCGGACCTGATCGACATGGTGCAGGCACATTATCAGGCGATGCTGTCCTTCTATGGGACGGATCTGGGCCTGCGCGTCGCCCGCAAACATCTTGGCTGGTACATGGATGAGGCCGCGACACCGGCGCCTTTGCGGCGGGCTGTTCTGACTTCGCGCGATCCAAAGGAAGTGCTTCGCCTGTTGGCCGACGCATTGAGTGAAACAGGCGAGGTGGCGGCATGAACTCGAACGCCAGCATCTGGAACTCATTGCCCGTTCCGGCCTTCATCATCGATGCGGACGATCGCATTTCTGATGTGAATGCGGCAGGTGAGGGGTTTCTGAACGCGTCCCGCAAGGCTGTGATCGGCCATCCTGTATGGGATCAGATCGCCGTCGATGCGCCGCTGGAAGAGGCTTTTGAACGTGCCCGGACCTATGGCACGCCTCTGTTTGTGAACGATGTAGACGCCGGATCGGGAAATCGTGCGCCATTGCAATGCGCGTTGCAGATTGCACCCTTGGTTGGGTACCCGGGATCGATGATCATGATCATCTCGCCGCGTGAATTATCGGGGCGGATGACACGGGGCAACACCGTCAAATCGGCGGCCCAATCGGCCATCGGAATGGCCGAGATGCTGGCCCACGAGATCAAGAACCCTTTGGCCGGGATCACGGGTGCCGCGCAGTTGCTGAGCATGAATATCCCGGCGCAAGATCTTGAACTTACGGACCTTATCGTGGCTGAAAGCCGCCGGATCGTGAAACTGCTGGAGCAGGTTGAACAATTTGGAAACTTGCAGAAACCCGACTTCAAGCCAGTCAATATCCACGACGTTCTGGATCGTGCACGGCGTTCCGCCCTTTTGGGGTTTGGCGCGGATATGACGATCATCGAAGACTACGACCCATCCTTGCCGCTGGCGTTCGGAGACCCGGATCAATTGTTGCAGGTGGTGCTGAACCTGCTCAAAAACGCGTCAGAGGCTGCCGAACCTCAGGGCGGCACTATTCGACTGCGGACCTATTTCGAGCATTCTTTCCGGTTGCGCCGCAGCGACGGGTCCGGCCATTCGCTGCCTTTACAGATCGAGATCATAGATGACGGCCCGGGCCTGCCCGAAGACATTCGTGGTGATATCTTTGATCCGTTTGTTTCGGGCAAAGAGAACGGCACCGGCCTTGGGCTGGCGCTGGTCAGCAAGATCATATCGGACCATGACGGCTGGATTTCGGCCGATTCCGTCCCTGGTCGAACCGTATTCAAACTGTCGCTGCGCCGCGCGCCGCGCGAAGACGCCGAGCACAAGAAGGAGACCACCTAATGGATGGCACAGTACTGGTTGCGGATGATGACCGCACGATCCGTACCGTTTTGACACAGGCCCTGACGCGCGCTGGGTGCAAGGTACATGCAACGTCGTCTCTGACCACGTTGATGCGCTGGGTCGGCGAGGGCAAGGGCGATGTGGTGATCTCGGACGTGGTCATGCCCGATGGCAACGGGTTGGAAATGCTGCCAAAGATTGCCCAGGATCGCCCGGGTCTGCCAGTCATTGTGATTTCAGCGCAGAACACGATCATGACCGCGATTCAGGCCGCAGAGGCAGATGCCTATGATTACCTGCCCAAACCGTTCGATTTGCCAGACCTGATGAAGCGAACCGCGCGTGCGCTGGATCAGAAACAACGTGCGCAGCCGGAGAGCACCGAAGCAGATAGCGAACGCCCGGACGAGTTGCCGTTGGTCGGGCGTACCCCGGTGATGCAAGCTTTGTACAGGCTGGTTGCTCGGGTCATGAATACCGATCTTTCAGTGATGATTTCTGGTGAAAGTGGTACGGGTAAGTCTTTGATTGCGCGCGCTATTCACGACTTTTCCGACCGTCGCACCTTGCCTTTTGTCACTGTTACCGCGGCAGAGTTGCGGGATCTGGAAGGCCCCGCGCGGGTATTGGCGCGGGTACGCGGCGGTACGCTTTTGATTGATGAGATTGCCGATATCGATGATGAGGTTCAGGCCCGGATCGTGCGCATGATGGACACGCCCGGCGATCACGTTCCGCGTTTCATGGCCACCAGCCAGTCGGATCTGACAGAAGGCATGGAAACCGGACGCATCCGTCAGGATCTGTATTACCGGTTGTGCGGTGCCACCATTCATGTGCCGTCTCTGCGCGAAAGAGTGGACGACATTCCGCTTCTGGCCGAGCATTTCTTGGCTCGCGAGGAACGTGAAAGCGGAGCGAAACGTTGGCTCAGTCCCGAAGCGGTGGAACTGGTTCGCCGCTATTCCTGGCCCGGTAACGTAAGGCAGTTGGAAAACGCGGTGCGCAGGTTGGGTTTGACCAGCCGCGCCGACGAAATCTCGAAAGCCGAGGTGGAAATGGTACTGGGCAGCCAGCCCGAGGCGGAACCGGTTCTCAGCGGGGGCGAGCGTGAAAAACTGTCGACCTCGGTCGAGCGCCATCTGCGTCGGTACTTTGATCTTCACGGCAATATTCTGCCGCCGCCGGGCCTGTATCAGCGCATTTTGCGCGAAGTTGAGGCCCCGTTGATCGAAATTGCGCTGGATGCAACCGGCGGAAATCAGGCGAAATGTGCCGATTTGCTGGGAATCAACCGAAATACGCTGCGAAAAAAAATCACTGACCTCGATATTCAGGTGACACGCCGCCGCAAACTGATGTAATATCGCCACACAAACCGTGGCATCCCGGCATCTGTTGGGAAAAGATCACGATATATGGCGGTAAGCCGCAAACGCGGCACATCAGGATGAGGGCAGACGGTGGCAACCCGAGCACAGAGCGGGATGATCCCATCGATAAGTCGATGGCGTAAATCACGAAAACTGCGCAATTTCGGCACCTTTGGGCTGGTCCTTTTAGGGCCAATTCTTGCGCTGGCCACTTATCTGGTCATCGGCCCTTTTGATCTCGGATCGACGGCACCGACCCTGCGACTCATTCTGCTGGCTGACCTTGTTTACGTTTTGGTTGTTGCAGCACTGGTGCTGGGGCAGGTGGGCAGCCTGATCGCGGCGCGGCGTGCCAAGTCGGCCGGCTCACGCTTGCACCTTAGGCTGATCGGCGCGTTTACGCTGCTGGCACTGGTGCCCACCGTTACCGTGGCGATTTTTGCAGGGCTCACTGTGAATATCGGCCTTGAAGGCTGGTTCTCGGATCGGGTTCGGCAAGTGGTGGGATCGTCGCTGACTGCAGCGGAGGCCTATGAGCAGGAACACCGCCGCGGTCTGGTTCAGGATGCGTCTGTTCTTGCGCGGTATCTGGACAACGCGCGCTCGCTGGACTTTTACATCTCGGACGCTGAATTGCGCGAGGTGCTGGCGCAGGGGCAGGGGCAGATCCAACGCGGATTGCGGGAAGCTTATGTCATCGACGGTAGCGGTGAAATCAAATCGCGCGGTGATCGGTCATACCTGTTCAACTACGAAGCGCCCTCGTCGGAACAAATGGCCGAGGCCACCGACACCGGGCTGTTGATCATAGCTGACTGGCCGAACAACGAATTCCGCGCGCTGGTGCCCCTGACGGCTTATCTGGACCGGTATCTTTATGTCAGCCGCGAAGTGGACGGGCAGTTGCTGACACTGCTGGATGACACCAAAGAAACGGCGCAGTTTTACCAACAATTGGAAAGCGAACGGGGCCGGGTGCTGTTCGAATTTGGCCTTTTGTATCTGGGCTTTGCGCTGATTCTGATCCTTGCTGCGATGTCATTGGGTATGTGGTTCGCCGAACGTTTGTCACGTCCGGTGGGGCGTTTGACAACAGCGGCACAGCGGGTTGGGGCCGGAGACCTCAGCGTTCAGGTCATCGAAGAGCGAAGCGATGACGAGATCGCCATGCTGGGTCGGTACTTCAACCAGATGACCCGACAGTTGAAAGGACAGCGGGACACCCTGCTCGAAAACACGCGGCAGATTGAAAGCCGCCGCCGCCTTTTCGACTCGGTTCTCAGTTCGGTGACATCAGGTGTTGTCGGCGTTGACCCCGAAGGCTGCGTGACCTTCGTGAACCGCTCGGCTGAACGTTTGCTGGACTGGTCGCGGGGCGAAGAACATTTGGCTATCGGCATTGCAGTACCCGAGTTTCTGCCTTTGTTCGAAAGCCTGAAAGACAGCGGGCAGGAGGCTGTTCAAGGGGAGGTCAAAGTCACCCGCAAAGGTCGGTTGGAAAACCTGCTGGTACGCATGGCCATCCGCCGTGGCGAAGACGGAGGGCTGGAAGGCTATGTGGTCGCCTTTGATGACGTGACCGATCTGGTCAGTGCTCAGCGGATGGCGGCGTGGGGCGACGTTGCCCGCCGGATCGCCCATGAAATCAAGAACCCGCTGACCCCGATTCAGTTGAGCGCAGAGCGCATCAAACGCAAGTTCGCGCGCAAGCTGGACGAGGAGGATTGCGATAGCCTCGAGTCGATGACGGGTGTCATTGTGCGCCAGACCAACGACCTGCGACGTATCGTGGACGAGTTCTCGAAATTCGCCCGAATGCCCGAGCCTGAGCGCCGCGAAGAAAACGTGGTCGAACTCGTGCGTGAAGCGGTTGTATTGCAACAGGCGGGGCAACCGGACGTGCAGATAGACGCGGATTTGCCACAGCAACCCATCATGGCTGACTTGGATGCGACGATGTTGCATCAGGCTCTGACGAACTTGATTAAAAACGCCGGAGAAGCGATTGGTACCCTTAAGGAAAAAGGGGCACCAGAAAATCTCAAACCACAGATAATAGTGGCAGTTTCCAGTGATGATGCAGGTACGGTCATCACCATTGCAGATAACGGGATCGGTCTGCCCGAGGATCGGGCGCGACTGTTTGAACCCTATGTAACGACACGCGACGAAGGGACGGGGCTGGGCCTGCCCATCGTCAAGAAAATCATCGAAGAACACGGCGGAGCGCTGACGCTTGAGGATGCGCCCGTCTTTGACGGACAGGACCATTTTGGCGCGATGGCCGTAATCCGTTTGCCGGGGGCCAATATGTCCTCGACCGTTGCGCCACAGAAGCAGGCAATTAGAACCAACAAACTGAAAGCAGGCCAAAGATGAGTGACATTCTGATCGTAGATGACGAGCGCGATATTCGCGAGCTGGTGTCCGACATTCTGGAGGACGAAGGCTATTCAACCCGGCTGGCAGCCAACTCGGATGAGTGTATGGCGTCAATCAATTCCGAACCGCCGGGGCTGTTGATCCTTGATATCTGGCTGAAAGACAGCCGCATGGATGGGATCGATATTCTGAAAGCGGTGAAACGCGACAACCCGGATGTTCCTGTGGTGATCATTTCCGGACACGGCAACATTGAAATCGCTGTCGCCGCCATCAAGCAGGGCGCGTATGATTTTATCGAAAAGCCCTTTAACATTGACCAGTTGATGGTGGTGATCCGCCGCGCGATGGAGACCTCTCGCCTGCGCCGCGAGAATGCGTCGCTGAAGCGCAAAGAGGTGAACAACTCGGACATGATCGGCAAATCCGCATCGTTCCGGGCCATGCAGGGTCAGTTGGACAAAGTGACCAAATCGAACGGCCGCGTGATGCTGAGCGGGCCGGCCGGGTCGGGCAAGGAAATTGCCGCGCGCTATATCCATGCGCATTCCAACCGCGCAAACGCGCCCTTTGTGACCGTGAACTGTGCGGGGATCGAGCCTGAGCGCGTGGAAGAGGTCTTGTTTGGCCGCGAATCCGCCGAGCGTGGCGTTGAACCCGGATTACTGGAAGAAGCCCACGGTGGTGTGGTTTACTTTGACGAAGTGGCGGACATGCCTTTGGGCACGCAATCCAAGATCCTGCGGGTGCTGGTGGATCAACAGTTCCAGCGCGTAGGTGGATCTGACAAAGTGCGCGTGGATCTGCGGGTCATTTCCTCCACCAACAAGGATCTTGACGAAGAAATCGCAGCCGAGCGGTTCCGCGAAGAACTGTATCACCGTCTGAATGTTGTGCCGGTTGCTGTTCCTTCGCTGGAAGATCGCCGCGAGGATATTCCGGTTCTGGCCCAGCATTTCATCGAAATGTGTAACGAAACCCAAGGTCTGCCGATCCGCGAACTCTCGGAAGAGGCGGTTGCCCTGTTGCAGACAATGACCTGGCCGGGGAATGTGCGTCAGCTCAAGAACCTGATCGAACGGGTTTTGATTCTGGGCGACGGAACCGGCCCGATCGAAGCGCGCGAGTTGCCAAGTGAAGAAGACAAGACCGAAGATTCGGGGCGTGTCGTTCTGTCGGGCGCGCTGGCGACATTGCCGCTGCGCGAGGCGCGTGAAGCGTTCGAGCGGGAGTACCTGCTGACACAGATCAATCGCTTTGGCGGCAATATCAGCCGGACGGCCAGCTTTGTGGGAATGGAGCGCAGCGCGTTGCACCGAAAGCTGAAGTCGCTGGGCGTGGTGACGTCGAACAAGTCCGGTGCACGTGTCGCGCAAATCGATGAGCCGGAACCGGCGGAGTAATCCGCCGGAGCGGCTGGGCTGGCAATGAGTGTTTTGAGAACAGCGAACCGGCTTGAAACCCGCGGCTATCCGGGTTTCGGAAAGCGCCTGAAACGGCTGCGCCGGTCCGTCGGGTTCAAGCAGGCTCATCTGGCTGAGCTGTTGCAGGTGGATCAGGCAACCGTCTCGCGGTGGGAAAGAGGCGGTCAGACACCGCCACCCGAGACCCAACAGGCCGTCTTTGCGGCCCTTGGTCCGACCCGCGCTGACGACAGCGCATTGCGGCGGTTGGTCATGAGCTCGTCAGACTGTGTGCATTTGGTCGAAGAGGCGAGCCACAGGTGTCTTGCGTATTCAGCGAGCCGGGCGCGCGATTGGAAAACCAGCCAGAACGCCTTGCTGGGCGTGTCGCTTTGGCAGTTTGCAACGGAAGAAATACAGGCAGCCGAAGCCGAACTTGACGCCGACGGATGGTGGGACATGCATACGCCCGCACCAAAGGCGTTCCTGACGTCCGAAGCTGTCCATGACCGTATTCGCATCAGCGCTGGCGAAATCATCTGGGAACGTTTGTATCTGTCTGACGGAACGCCTGTTCGTCTGGTCAGCGGATCCAGACACTGAGGCCGCATAATTTATGCGTTCCTCGATCCGGTTGGGCGCTGTAGAAGCGGCTTATGGTGCAGATATTTCAGGTTCTTCTTCTCTGGCTTGCTGGTCTGGGCGCGGCGACGCAATTTGCTAAAATTGCAGTTCCGTTTCCCGAGCTTGTCTTACTGTATCCTGATCACACCGAAACCATGGGATGGTTGCTGTCGATCATCAGCCTAATCGGAGCCTTGCTTGGGGCCTTGTCCGGGGCCATCGTAGGGCGGGTCGGGCCCATGAAGCTTTTGATCTTCGGCTTGTGCCTCGGTGGCGCGATTTCGATGTTTCAAGCGACATGGCCTGGGTTTTACGTCATGCTGGCCAGCCGCTTTGTCGAAGGGCTTTCGCATCTGGCCATTGTCGTCGCTGCGCCCACACTGATCGCGCAAATCACAACCGGCAAGGCGCGCAACATCGCGATGGTCCTATGGAGCACATTCTTCGGTGTCGCTTTTGCGCTGAATGCGTGGATCGGATTACCGCTGATTGCCTCTTTCGGCCTGACCACGTTCTTCCTGCTGCATGGTTTCTTGATGATTAGCGTTGCCGGTGTGATCCTGATCTGCCAGATGCGCGTGCAACTTGCCTCTGACATCAAGCCCTGGCAGTGGACAGACGTGCTGAACGTTCATCTTCGCACCTATCGTTCTCCCTTCGTGTCGGCCCCGGCGGTGGGGTGGTTTTTTTATACGCTGACCTTTGTGTCTTTGCTGGCCATCCTGCCTGGTCGTTTGCCGGAAGACCTCAGCGCGCATGTCGCCGGGTTGATGCCGCTGGCGGGAATTGTCCTGAGTTGGGTGGCAGTACCCGTCCTGTTGAACGTGATGCCCTGCGTTGCGGTGGTCAATCTGGGATTCGGGTTGGGCATTTTGTCCGTTGCCGGGGCCTTCCTAGGCCTGCCGCTGGAGATCGTGTGCGTTCTGCTGTTTGCCGTTTTGGGCCTTGTACAAGGGGGCAGCTTTGCCGCCGTACCGATCCTGAACCAAACGGCCGAGGCGCAGGCGCTCAGCTATGGGGCGATGGCGCAAATGGGCAACGCGGGAAACTTGCTGGGTACACCGGTTCTGCTGGCGGTTTTGTGGCGTGTGGATGAGGCCGGGATGCTGCTGAGTGTGATCGGAATTTATGCAATCGCGATCCTTGCGCATATCGCGCTGGCTCGCCAGCGTGCGGCGCAAATCGCTTCAGCCTGACTGACCCGGCGAAATGATCTGAAAAGATCCGTCATCGAATTTGACAAAACACGATTGCGTTGTAAGTGGCGGCAGGGTCGTTGTGCGCGTTGCTGGCACGCTTGACTTCACGCCGGATTTGCAGGGCGGCAGGCTGACGGGACGGAACCCTTTCTGCGCCATGCACTGCGCCTCGACCGTGTTGCGCAGGCCCTGGTTTACGTCCACGGTGTACACCCGGCCTGGCTGCCACCATCCCGGGGACTGGTAACACCGCCCCCGACCGTCGCAATAGGTGCGCCCCGGCCAATATGTTGGCGGGCTTTGACGGATCTGATTTGCAACGGGCACCTCTTTGACCGCCTTGAGCTGGCACTGGGTCGTTTCTTGCTGCAGGCGGGAAACAGTTGCCCCTTCGCGGTAATAGAGCGAAAGCGGCCCGCTGCATGCGGACAGCACCATTAGGGTCACAAGCATAGGAAACAGCGTTTTCATATGCTTATCTTGCCGCAGCCGCGCAGGGATGACAATTCAATTGACCGCTTTGGGGGCATCTGTCATTCAATCCTTTCAGGCAGAAGGGCCAGAAACATGAAGGTCATCATTTGCGGCGCAGGTCAGGTTGGCTGGCAGATAGCGCGGCACCTTTCGGGCGAACTGAATGACGTGACGGTCGTGGACAACAATCCCGACCTCGTGCGACGGGCAACGGAAACACTGGATGTGCAGGGCATTGCCGGGTTTGCAAGCTACCCGGATGTGCTGGAGCGGGCAGGGGCCCGCGACGCCGACATGATTATCGCCGCGACCCATTCTGACGAAGTGAACATGGTCACCTGTCAGATGGCGCATTCGGTGTTCTCGATCCAGCGCAAGATCGCGCGCCTTCGGTCGAAATCATATCTGGAAGCCATTCATTCGGACCTCTACCGCCGCGATCACTTGCCCATCGATGTGGTGATCAGCCCGGAACGCGAAGTTGCAGCTGCCGCCATGCGCCGCCTGTCTGCCCCATCGGCCTTTGACACCGAGATTTTCATGGGTGGCAAGGCGCAGCTTTTAGGTATCAGAGTGGAAGAGGACTGCCCAATCGTGAATACGCCGCTACGGCAACTGACGGATTTGTTTTCCACGCTCAGCTCGATCGTGGTGGGGGTTCGGCGCGACGGCACATTGTTTGCGCCTGAGTCCGAAGACCAGCTGTTCGTCGGTGATGAATGCTACGTTTTCACCAATGTAAACGACGTGAACCGCACGATGGAGGTGTTCGGCAAAGCCCAGAAGCGTCAGGATCGGGTTGTGATCGTGGGCGGTGGCAATGTCGGATTGGAAGTCGCCAGCACGCTGGAAGAACGCGAAAGCCGGGTGCGCGCCAAGATCATTGAACGGGATCGGAAATGCGCCGAGATCGCGGCCGAAGCGTTGGAGCGGACGATTGTTCTGCACGGGGACGGCTTGGATTCCGGGCTGCTGAAAGAGGCCGGGATTGACCGCGCCGATGCGATGTTGGCCGTTACAGATGACGACCGGACCAACATGTTGGCTGCCGTGCGTGCGAAAGCCGAAGGCTGTGCGCTGGCGATTGCGCTGATCAACGATCCCAGCATGGTTGCCCTTATGGGTCCGTTGGGCATTGACGCCTATATCAACCCGCGTGCCACCACCGTCAGCTCGATCCTGCGTCACATCCGGCATGGGCGCGTGCGACAGGTTTACTCTATCGGCGACGCCGAGGCCGAGGTGATCGAAGCCGAGGTGCTGTCCACATCTCCGATGGCGGGGCAAAGGTTGCGCGATATCGATTTTCCCGAAGGTGTGCTGGTTGGCGCGGTGCGCAAAGGAGACGAGGTTCTGCGCCCTACGGGCAGCCTGCGGATCGATGAAAAAGATGTCGTCGCAATTTTTGCCATGTCCAAGGACGTGCCCGAGGTCGAGCGCCTGATGCAGGTATCAATCGATTTCTTCTGATGGCGCGAGCGGGAACACAACAAGTTGGGTTAATTCAGCGGCTACCGCTGTTCCTGCTGATCTGGGCAATCGTATCTCTGGCCATGTGGATTCCGGCGCTCTATGCGTTGGTGCTGGACGATCACGACACCTCGCGGTCTTTTCTGTACTCCGGCATTCTTGGTCTGTTTCTGGTCTCGATCGTTGCAATAGCCTCATCTAACCGAATTCCACGGCGGGGTACTTTGGGGCAGTTGGCTGTGATGCTGGGCTGTTTCACAATTCTGCCGATCTTTTTGGCGATCCCGTTTCATGATGCACTTGGCACGACGACGTTTCTGAACGCCTATTTCGATATGGTCAGCGCCCTGACAACCACCGGGGCCGATCTGTTCCCGGATCACAACCGGCTGAGCGCACCGCTGCATTTGTGGCGTGCGCTTGTCGGATGGATGGGCGGTTTGCTGATGTGGATCGCCGCGGCCGCGATTTTGGCCCCGCTGTCTCTTGGCGGGTTCGAGGTGACCGCGAAAGGGCAACCTGGGCGTCCGGTATCGGGCGTCGCACAAAGCGAACGCGTGGACCCGCGCGGCCGTTTGCTGCGTGTGGCGCGGGCGCTGACACCGGTATATGCCGGGCTGACTGCGGTGATCTGGGTGCTTCTGCTGATCGCGGGTGAGGCCGGGCTAACGGCTGTCTGTCACGCGATGTCAGTGATGGCGACTTCGGGTATCTCTCCGGTTGGCGGTATGGAAGGCGCACAGGCCGGATTTACCGGTGAAGCAATCCTTTTCCTTTTCCTGTTCTTTGCCCTTTCGCGCCTGACCTTTTCGACGGACACTGCCACCACCGGATATTCACGTTTGGACAGAGACCCCGAATTTCGCATCGGTCTGATGATCGTTCTGGCCGTTGCACTTCTGTTGTTTTTCCGGGTGGTGGCTGGCGTGACCGAGATCGGTGGGCAGATAGCGCCGCTTCAGGCATTGCAGGTGATCTGGGGCATGCTGTTCACTGTGCTGGCCTTCCTGACCACCGCCGGATTTGAAAGTGCGAACTGGAACGATGCCCAGCAATTATCGGGCCTGGGGACACCCGGACTGCTGCTGATGGGATTGGCGCTGATCGGCGGCGGGGTCGCCACCACGGCCGGAGGCGTCAAACTGCTGCGGGTTTTTGCGTTGTATCTGAACGGCGCGCGCGAGATTGATCGCCTGATTTACCCGTCATCCGTCAGCGGTGTCGGCGGCGGCAACCGGCGCATTCAAAGCGACGGGGCCTTTATCGCCTGGATATTTTTGATGCTTTTCGCCCTGACGCTGGCGGTGTTTAACCTTTTGCTGGCGGCGATGGGGTCCGGTTTTGAACAGGCTATGGTGCTGAGTGTTGCCACTTTGACGACAACGGGTCCGCTGATCGAACTGGCCACGGATGTCCCGATCCGGATAATTGATCTGTCTTCCGGGGCAAAACTGACGCTGTGTGCCGCGATGGTGATCGGTCGGCTCGAGACGCTGGCGATCATCGCCCTGATCACACCGTCGCTGTGGCGCGATTGAGCCGAACACGCCCTTCGGACGTTATCGCCTTATTTTTCATCTGGAATATCTCTTCGCGGCACTCCATACTCGCCCGGAGGGAGCGCGTTGGTCCGCAGCGCGTAGCAAGAACAATGGCGAGATTATAAAAATATGGCTTCGGACAGACAGAATCTTCAGGATGCCTTCCTGAACAATGTACGGAAAGCTAAGGTTCCGGTAACGATCTTCCTGATCAATGGCGTGAAGTTGCAGGGTGTGATCACCTGGTTCGACAATTTCTGCGTATTGTTGCGCCGCGACGGACAGTCGCAGCTGGTCTACAAGCACGCGATTTCAACCATCATGCCATCGCAGCCGATCAACCTGTATGAGGGCGAAGACGCCTCTTGATGGAACATGACCGGAGGCGCACCCGAGCCTGGGTGCTGCATCCCGAAATCAAATCAGATGAACAGCGCCGTGTCCCTGAACCGGCGCTGGCCGAGGCGGTTGCATTGGCCGCTGCATTGCCCGACCTGGATGTGATCGGGTCCGAGATCGTACGCCTGCAACGCGCACAGCCGGGGCTTTTGTTCGGTAGTGGCAAGATCGAAGAACTGGCCGAACGTCTGCATGACAGCGAAATCGAGCTGGTTTTGATCGACGGGCCGGTCACACCGGTACAGCAACGAAATCTGGAAAAGGCGTGGAAGGTCAAGATCCTCGACCGAACCGGGCTGATCCTTGAGATATTCAGCGACCGCGCCCGCACCCGTGAAGGGGTGTTGCAGGTCGAAATGGCGGCTCTCAGCTATCAGCGCACGCGATTGGTACGCGCCTGGACCCACCTTGAACGGCAACGTGGCGGATTGGGATTCGTTGGCGGACCGGGTGAAACCCAGATCGAAGCCGACCGCCGCGCCATTGATGAGCAACTGGTCAGGCTGCGGCGTCAGTTGCAGAAAGTCGTCAAGACCCGCACTCTGCACAGGGCCGCGCGCGCCAAGGTGCCGTATCCCATCGTTGCCCTTGTGGGGTATACAAACGCGGGTAAGTCGACCCTGTTCAACCGTCTGACCGGGGCCGAAGTCATGGCCAAGGACATGCTGTTTGCCACGCTGGATCCGACCATGCGGCGCGTACAGCTTCCTGATGGCCCCGAGGTGATCCTGTCGGACACTGTGGGCTTTATCTCGAACTTGCCAACCGAGCTTGTGGCAGCCTTCCGGGCAACCCTCGAAGAAGTGCTGGGCGCAGACCTGATCGTGCATGTGCGCGATATCAGCCACGAGGAAACGGATGCGCAGGCGCAGGATGTTGAGTCCATCCTGACCTCTTTAGGTGTCGATGAGGAACGACCACGGCTTGAGGTTTGGAACAAGATCGACCTGCTGAACCCCGAAGACAAAGACGCCGCTTTGGCGCGGGCCGAACGGGACCCTGCGATATTCTCAATCTCGGCTGTAACGGGCGAAGGCGTTGACCCGCTGTTGGCCGAGATCGCCACACTGCTTCAGGGGGCACGGCACGAGGTTGTTCTGAACCTCTCTTTCGCCGAAGGTGACAAGCGGGCGTGGTTGTTCCGTCAGGATGTTGTCCAGAGCGAGGATCAAACCGAAGACGGGTTCCGCCTGACCGTTTTGTGGACGGACAAACAGGCCGCGCAGTTTGCGTCGCTTTGAACAGGACAAGGGGCGGGCATGTCGGATGTATCGGATCAAAGGGTTTTCCTGAAAGGCCATATCGACGTGCCACCCGACCGGCTTGAAGCTGTGCGGGCAGCATTACCGCTCCACATCTCTCTCACACGGGCGGAAGAGGGCTGTATATCTTTCGAAGTTGTGGAAGATCAGACGACGACCGGGCGGTTCATGGTGTCGGAAGTGTTTGCAAATCAAGCAGCGTTTGACGCCCATCAGGCGCGGGCCAAGGCGTCAGACTGGTTTCAGGTCACACAGGGAATACCCAGGAACTACACGATAGAAACGGCTGAGGATCGAGCGCGTTAAGCTATTTGCCGTCAATCTGCCGTTGGTAGTCATCTGCGTCGAACCAGCCCAGCGATGACTTTACAAGATAGTCTGACGTCAATTCCCACTCTTCCCAACCGCGCGCGACAACGTGGTTGCCTGTCTCGGCGTGGTTCCCTTCAAGGGTCCAAACAAAAATGGCGTGAGATCCGGCCCATCGCATCATATCGCAACGGACCTCTAAATCCGGGAAGTCGGCGTAGAAGCCGCGAGCCATATCGGCAATCGCCGCGCGCCCTTCTATGGGGTCGCCTCGGTTGATCGTGATTTGTCCATCAGGTGCAAAGAAGCCGGCAACTGCATCAGGGTCGCCGGAACTCCATGCAATCGCGTAGTCCCGCGCAAGATTATTCAGGACATCCCGAATGCTGGCCATATCCGCCCCCCTTTGGTCCCACATAATCGGTGGAGCGATCATAGGCGAAAAAGGTTCACGGTGCCACGACGCCTCGGAAGTTGGGGCGAGGAGTTGCCGAATAGGCGGATTATCGCGGGATCAGATTGGTCACGCCAACGGCAGCAGCACGCGCCAGATCAAGGTCCAATGACATTGGGATATACTCGCCGCGCCGCCACAGCTGCGCCTGATCATCGTAGTAGCGCGACAGGAAATGACCCGACTGACCGGTCGCGGTGATAAAGACCGAGCTGTTGGGATCAGCAAAGTCATACACGCCGCGATACCCGGCCCCGTGCACGTTTTGAAACGGGTCGGGGCCTTCGCCCGAGGTACGTCCGCGCAGCAGCGTGTTGTCGCCGCCACTGGTCGATTGGCGGATGTTCACGAAATAGCGCAGGACAGGCACGTCGCCCAGAACCGGGTGATCATGCGTGGCCTGATGCGCATCGCCCCAGCGAAGGGATTCAAGCGCACTGCCATAGCGTTCAGAGATCCAGATCAGGGCGTCATCCAGCGCAAGTCGGGCCATTTCGGTGCAGGTCTCAACAGGGGCGCTTTGCCGTACATCACACCAGACGCTTGCTCCGTCGATGTCGCGATAAACGCGCTCGATGAACAGCGGTTCCACGTGTTTGTATTCGCTGGCCAGTGGCCCAAGCTCATCCGCGATCAACCGGATCTGTAGCGCCCGCAGCCATGCCGCATAGATCAACGGCTCGGGCAGGTGTTCATTCATCTCACCGTTCCAGTCCGCCAGCAGCGACAAGGCGATCTGACGCTGTCGTTCCGGCGTGCCCTCGGGCGCAGACGCACCGGTGAACCACAAATCCGCTCCGATCAACGGCAGCAAGGACCGGGCCGTAAAACTAACTGTATCCAACTGCGCTTCGATAAAGCTGTCGCGGGTATGGACCTCGCGCGATTGCATCAGGCGATCCCACCGATGCACCCGCTGTGTATCCCCCCATTCAAACGAGACATGGTTGGGGAAGGGGCGGTCGATAATCTTGTTGTTCGTATTGCCCAGAATACCGCCAACCGGGGCGACAAATTCGGGATTGTCCGCATAGGGCAAACGGCCTTGCCAGCGGTTTGCTTCAATCCATCCGGGGCTAGGAATGCGCCCGCGGCTTTGGTTTTGCAAATCGCGCTGTGGCATGGCACCGATCAGTTTCATACCGATGGTGGTCCGGTCAACCAGCGACAGGTTCTGCGACGGAGCGATGAACTGCTCGCCCACCTGAATGGCTTGATTCACGTTATCCGCGTTCATCAGGGCCATAGACGCGGTCATGGAGGTGTCGCGCGGGCTCAGCGCCGTCCAGGACAGAGACACCACATGGCCGGGCGGTGTGATTGTGTCCAGTTTGTAGTCCGTACCGGGCAGCACCGGGCCGTTCTCTGTCCAGCGCAGGGTTAACGTGACCGGGGCCTCATCCTTGATGGCGATGATTGATGGGCGGGTCTGGAATTCTTTGTAGCCTTCGGGGGTCAGATACTCTTCGGGGTTGTCCGGGTTCAGCTGTTCAATGTGCAGGTCCTGATCATCCAGATAAGATGAGGTCAGCCCCCATCCCAATCGTTCACTGCGTCCGGTCATAATGGCAGGAACACCGGGTATCGAAGCCCCGATCACACCGCCTTTTTCCAGATCAAGATGCGCCAGATACCAAATGCCAGGCGCCGTGAAACCCAGATGTGGATCGTTTGCAAGGAGTGTGCCGCCACTTGCCGACCGAGATGGGGCGGCTGTCCAGGCGTTCGAAGCTCCGGCCAGACCGCGTTTTGGAAGCGGCGAGAGAGGTGTCTCGGGGGCCTCGGTTCCGGCGGCATAGCGTGGAAGATTGGGCAACAGGGATGCATATTCCGGCAAAGCCGCGATGCCGGGGCCTGGTACATCAGGCAGGATATCGGCAAGACGTTCGGGATTGTTCAGCATCAAAGACGTGCGAGCGCGCAGAACTTCGTCGGTCAAGTGCCCGGACAATTGCAACGCCATCAACTTTATGATCGCAAGGCTATCGCCCGGTTGCCAGGGCGATACGGGGGCGTTGAACAGGAACATTTCCGGCGCACCGCGACCCAGCGCCTCGTCGTTGATTTCGGTAAGCCTTGCATTGACCCCGGCCGCATAAGCCCGCAGAGCGGCTTTGGTATAGTCGTCCTGAACCTCGACTGACCGATGGGCAAGACCATAGAGATCCAGCCGACGCAGCAACTTGTCAATGCGCAAAGTGCGTGTGCCAAAAATTTCGGACAGTCGGCCTTGAGCCGTGCGGCGCATTACCGTCATCTGCCACAGTCGATCCTGTGCGTGGGCATATCCCAGGCCAAAAAACACATCGGGATCGGTCTGGCCCAGTATGTGCGGTACATTGGCCGTGTCGCGTACGATCTCGACCGGGGCGGTCAGGCCATCAACTTCAAGGGTCTGATCGTAATCCGGCAGGGATTGGCTGGCCAGGAAGTAGACAAGGCCCACAGCGGCAAGGATCAGAAAAATCAGACCCGACGCGATGCGCACCAGCCAGCGGAAAACAAGACCCATTACTGCCCCATATTATCGTTCGAATTCAGATTGCGCCGAGACTAGTGGATGGAGGGTCTGACCGAAAGAGGAACGCCGCAAGAACCTGCGTAGAAAGGCTTGAAAACAACTGCCCCGCCGCAGTGTTGTGCTGCGACGGGGGCCATGTGTGGGGGAAGTGGTAATCCGGATTATGGAATGATGCGCGTGTACTTCGTGCCTTCGACGGTCGCGCCGAATTTCAGACCAGCCTGACCAAAGACCGCTGCTAGAACTGGCGAGCGCAGTGTTGTTGTGTCCGTGGACAAGGAACTCCCGGTTGCGTCAACCACATATCCAATATCGGCGCCGGCTGTCCATCCGCTGGAACGGCGGAAATCGTTCAGCGCATCTTCGGTCATGAAGAACAGAACATGCGCATATTGCTGTGCACCAATTTGCAGGCCCGCAGTTCCGGAAATTGCGGAATAATAATCGACCGTCGCTCCGTTGATACGCAGTGCGCCCTGGCCGTAGGCACCTCCAAAGAAGATCAATCCGGCGTCGGTGATCAGGGGCATAACCAACATCCCGTTGGCTTTGTTCACGATCTCAACCGTGTTGGGATATTTCGCGTACATCTCTGTAAGCGTCGCGTCGACGCGGGCGTCAATCGTGGCCGCGTTAGAATTGCCGACGCCGTTGCCGCAGGCGGCGGTCAGTGTCAAACCTGCCATGCCAAAGGCAAATCCGCGACGGTTCAGTCGGGGGGAAGGGGAACTGCTCATGGTTTTTATGTCTCTGTAACTGTGCCTGAAATGTCGGGTGATCCCGATCTTGGTGGCAAGGATACGCCGATTAGGGCGATGTGTCACGGGAAAGCTGCCTTAAGCAGCGTGTTTGTCGGCGAAAAATTGCGACCCATTGGGGTTTTAGCCCTGAAGGATGCGTGCGACCTGCGGAGAGAAATAGGTCAGAATACCGTCACATCCCGCGCGCTTGAAGGCCAGCAGACTTTCAAGCATCACCTTTTCAGCGTCGATCCAGCCGTTCTGCGCAGCGGCCTGGATCATCGCATATTCGCCTGAAACCTGATAGGCGTAGGTCGGCGCGCCAAAACTGTCCTTTACCCGGCGGCAGATATCCAGGTAGGGCATGCCCGGTTTGATCATCACCATATCCGCCCCCTCAGACAGGTCACGCTCGATCAGGCGCAGCGCTTCGTCCGAGTTGGCCGGGTCCATCTGATAGGTTTTCTTGTCACCGGTCAGCGCGCCAGACGCCCCGACGGCGTCACGGAAGGGGCCATAGAAAGCGCTTGCGTATTTCGCGGCATAGCTGAGGATCATGACGTTGTGGTGGCCAGCGCCCTCTAATGCGCGCCGCATTTCGCCGATCCGACCGTCCATCATGTCTGATGGGCCGATAATGTCTGCGCCAGCCTCTGCCTGAGCAAGGGTCATTTTGACCAAAGCCTCGACGGTCCGATCATTCACGATCTCACCATCAACGACGTAACCGTCATGTCCGTTGATATTGTAGGGGTCCAGCGCCACGTCGGTCATCACGGCAATATCGGGCGCGGCAGCTTTGATCGCCCGAATAGCACGATTCGACAGATTGTCTGGGTTCCATGCTTCTGCACAATCTTCGGTTTTCAGTGATGAGTCCGTGTAGGGAAAGATGCAAATCGCAGGAATTCCAAGTGCTTGTGCCTCGGTCGCGGCTTTGGCAATCAAATCCACCGACCTCCGCACAACACCCGGCATCGAAGGCACAGGTTCTTCGATCCCTTCGCCATCTCGCACGAATACCGGCCAGATCAGGTCTTGCGTGGTCAGCGTGTTTTCACGTACCAGCCCCCGAATTGCCTCGGACTGACGGGCCCGTCGAAAACGGGTCATGGGGTAGGGGGCAATGGTCGGTTTCATGGCGCGTTCTCCTTGAACATTCCAGCATTGGGTGGCATGAATTCACAAAGGTCTCAAGGGTATCAATGGACGCGCCGCCGCGATAAACCCCCCTGAGTTGTTTGAATAAAGGGTTGGGTTTGGACTGGTACTCTTCGATTTTTGAACTCATCGACATGCGCAGTTTTTCGAATCTGTGGTATTGGATTGTGCTTGCGGTGGTCTGGTCGTCGGCAAGCCATTGGGTGATGGGCATCCCCTATGATCTGGTTGTACGCGCGCGTCGGATCGGCGGGCAGGTCGAGATCGATCTTTTGGACATCGTGCGCATCAACACGAACCGAATTTTGCTGATCGTTGACATGTCGGGCACCATCCTTTTTGCTTTTGCAAGTTTTATACTGACCGGTCTGGCGACACTTGGTTTCTTTTACGACGTTGAATTTGCACAGGCGGTGTTTTTGTTGATGTTCCCGATGACGCTGGTTCTTTTGGTGAACATCTCGCAAGCCCGGCGCCTGCGACGGCAGGAACTGACGCTTGAAACCGTCACCAAGACCATTTCCCGGTGCCGTCTTTATACTCAGATCATCGGTATGATCTCGATACTGGTCACTTCGTTCTGGGGCATGTATCAGAACATTTCGATTGGTGTTCTGGGTTAGACATATCTGAAAGGCGAGGCGATGAAGGCTCCGAACCACGTGACAGTTGGCGGCGCCCCTGAAGGGTTTGACGCACAACTTGTGCTGAACGAAATCGCCCGCAGCAACGGGCCGGTGACCCATGTCGCTCGTGATGACAAGCGAATGGAAGCAATGCGCGCTGCGCTGGCCTTCTTTGCCCCAGATATGCCGGTCTTTGTGTTCCCTGGCTGGGATTGTCTGCCTTATGATCGCGTGTCGCCGAACGCGGATATATCGGCGGCACGGGTGGCCACCTTGGCGGCGCTGGTTCACCAGATGCCGCAGAAATTCGTGCTGCTGACAACACTGAATGCCGCCACCCAGCGTGTGCCTGCGCGTGAGGTTCTGCGCGAGGCTGCATTTACCGCGCGTGTTGATCAGCGCATCGACGAAACCGCTCTGCGAAACTTTCTGGTGCGCATGGGGTTCACCCAAAGCCCAACGGTGATGGAGCCCGGCGATTATGCCATTCGTGGCGGCATCATAGACATCTTCCCTCCGGGCGAATCCGGCCCCGTTCGTCTGGATCTTTTCGGTGACGTTCTGGACGGCGCGCGCCGCTTTGATCCGGTGTCGCAGCGCACCACCGAAAAGCTGGATGTGGTGGAACTCGCACCTGTGTCCGAGGTCATTTTGGACGAGGCCGCGATCACCCGGTTCCGTCAGAACTATCGCATTGAATTTGGCGCAGCGGGCACCGATGATCCGCTTTACGAGGCGGTCAGCGCCGGTCGAAAGCATCAGGGCATCGAACACTGGCTGCCTTTTTTTCACGACAAGCTTGAGACGCTGTTTGACTATCTGCCGGACGCCACGATCACCTTAGATGATCAGGTCACACCTGCACGTCTGGCGCGGTGGGATACGATTGCCGATCAATATGAAACCCGGCGTCTTGCTTTGGAAAACCGATCTCGCATGGACACGGTTTACAAACCCACCCCACCGGGTCTGCTGTACCTTGACGATGCCGCGTGGGAGGCGGCGGTCGCAGATCGCAGAGTGATGCAGTTCAGCCCCTTGCCGCAGGCTTCTGGTCCTGGTGTCATCGATGCAGGCGGGCGGATCGGGCGCAACTTTGCCCCGGAACGCCAGCAGGAGAGCATCAGCCTGTTCGGCGCTTTGGCCGGTCATATCACAGCCAAGCTCGACAAAGGCCCGGTGCTGATCGCCTCGTATTCAGAAGGTGCGCGCGAACGTCTGACAGGATTGATCGAAGACGAAGGTTTGGCCGAAGCGATCCCGGTGGGTGATGGCACCCGCATCGGTAAGCGCGGCTTGCATTTGGCCGTCTGGGCGCTGGAGCACGGGTTCGAAACCCCCGGCCTGACCGTGATCGCCGAACAGGACGTTTTGGGCGACCGCCTGATCCGCCAGCCCAAGAAGCGCCGCAAGGCCGAGAACTTCCTGACCGAGACCCAATCGCTTAGCCCCGGTGATCTGGTGGTGCATGTGGACCACGGGATCGGTCGTTACATGGGCATGGAAGTAGTCACAGCCGCCGGTGCCGCGCACGAATGCCTGCTGCTGGAATACGCCGAGCAAGCCAAACTGTACCTGCCGGTTGAAAATATCGAACTTCTTTCGAAATACGGCCATGACGAAGGTTTGCTGGATCGTCTGGGCGGGGGCGCGTGGCAGGCGAAGAAAGCCAAGCTGAAAGAGCGCATTCGCGAGATGGCGGACAAGCTGATCCGCATCGCCGCCGAACGCGCCCTGCGCAAGGCTCCGGTGATGGACCCGCCGCCCCATGCGTGGGAGGAGTTCAGCGCGCGCTTCCCGTATCAGGAAACCGATGACCAGCTGCGGGCCATCTCGGACGTGATGGAAGACATGCATTCCGGCGCCCCGATGGATCGCCTGATCTGCGGCGACGTTGGTTTTGGTAAGACCGAGGTCGCCATGCGCGCCGCCTTTGTCGCCGCCATGTCAGGCGTACAGGTGGCCGTAGTGGCCCCCACCACCCTTCTGGCGCGTCAACACGCGGCAAGCTTCAAAGAACGGTTCCGCGGCTTCCCGTTGGAGGTGCGGCAACTGTCGCGTTTCGTGTCCGCGAAAGAGGCGCAGCAAACCCGTGATGGTCTTGCGCGCGGTACAGTGGACATCGTGATCGGCACCCACGCGCTGCTGGCCAAGAACATCCGGTTCAACAATCTGGGCTTGCTGATTATCGACGAGGAACAGCATTTCGGCGTGGGACACAAAGAACGTCTGAAGCAACTGCGCAGCGACATTCACGTGCTGACCCTGACCGCAACTCCAATCCCGCGGACCTTGCAATTGTCGCTGACCGGCGTGCGCGATCTGTCGATCATCGGAACGCCTCCTATCGACCGGCTTGCGATCCGAACCTATGTCAGCGAATTCGATGCCGTTACGATCCGAGAGGCACTGCTGCGTGAACACTATCGCGGCGGGCAGAGTTTCTATGTCGTCCCGCGCATCTCGGATCTGCGCGAGATCGAAGAGTTCCTGAAGGACCAACTGCCCGAACTGACTTATGTGGTGGCGCATGGTCAGATGGCAGCGGGCGAACTCGACGATCGGATGAATGCGTTTTACGACGGTAAGTATGACGTCCTGCTGGCCACGACCATTGTCGAAAGCGGGCTGGATATTCCGACAGCGAACACAATGGTTGTTCACCGCGCGGATATGTTTGGTCTTGCGCAGCTCTATCAGATACGCGGCCGGGTGGGGCGGTCTAAGACACGCGCTTACGCCTATCTGACCACCAAGCCGCGTCAAAGATTGACCACCACGGCCGAAAAACGCCTGCGCGTACTTGGCTCGCTTGATACACTCGGGGCCGGGTTCACATTGGCATCGCAGGATCTCGACATTCGCGGCGCGGGTAATTTGCTGGGCGAGGAACAGTCCGGCCAGATGCGCGACGTCGGTTATGAACTCTACCAATCGATGCTGGAAGAGGCGATTGCCAAGATCAAAGCAGGTGAAATGGAGGGGCTGTCGGATGCCGACGATCAATGGGCTCCGCAAATCAATCTGGGCGTGCCGGTTCTTATCCCGGACGACTACGTGCCCGATCTGGACGTGCGTCTGGGTCTCTATCGCCGCCTGTCGTCGCTGTCGACAAAGGTTGAGCTTGAAGGATTTGCCGCCGAACTGATCGACCGGTTCGGCAAATTGCCGAAAGAGGTCAACACTCTGATGCTGGTCGTACGCATCAAAGCGATGTGCAAACGGGCAGGGATCGCCAAACTGGATGGCGGTCCAAAGGGCGCTACCATTCAGTTTCACAACGACAAGTTTGCCTCTCCTCAGGGGCTGGTCGAATTCATTCAGAACCAGCGCGGAATGGCCAAGGTCAAGGACAACAAGATCGTTGTACGGCGCGACTGGAAGAAAGACAGCGACAAGATCAAAGGGGCTTTTGCCATTGCCCGCGATCTGGCTGAAAAAGTGGTCGCAGTACAGAAAAAGGCCAAGGCAGGTTGACATGGGGGAAGGGGGCGCTGCCCCCGCTGCGCGTTCCGCGCATCTCCCCCGAGGTATTTGCGGCCAGATGAAGACGCGGATCCCAGCTTCATCTGGCTAAAAATACCTCCGCCGGAGGCATCGCGCGGCAGCGCGATCTATCCCATTAGTCACGCATCGCAGCCTGCGCACAGAAGCAAGAGGCCGCCACCATTTGGTCGGCTCGGGCCAAGGCCAGGTCGAGCCGCTTTTTGATTTGACGGATTTCTATCGTTTCCTTCCTCGCAGCGAGGCAATCGTGCAACCCCTTCAGGCTCCACACATTGTCGGGGTGGATCGAGGCGCGGCTGAGGCTTCCGCCCAAGCCCAGATCTTCGCGATAAACCTCTTCGGCCTCGGCGACGTGGCCTTGTTCGAAAAGCAAAGCGCCAAGCGCGTGGCGGGTAGGCTGCATCCAACCCCAGGGTTCGTCATAGGGCAGCGTATCGTCCAATTCGACTGATCGGCGCAAATGAGCAAAAGCAATCTCAAAGTTGCATTTGCGATATTCGATCTCGCCGCGCAGCATTTCCCGGGCAAT
Source organism: Ruegeria sp. BHSB064 (assembly GCF_059613205.1). Classification (NCBI taxonomy): domain Bacteria; kingdom Pseudomonadati; phylum Pseudomonadota; class Alphaproteobacteria; order Rhodobacterales; family Roseobacteraceae; genus Ruegeria; species Ruegeria sp. BHSB064. The sequence goes on along the minus strand of NZ_JBXWSB010000002.1, from coordinate 14,601 downwards.
CTCCAGCAGGTCGATCACCCGGTTGTTGTGCAGCCTGCGGGTTTCGGGGACGCATTCCTTGGCTGCGAGAAACAGGTTCTCTTCAGCTTCGGCGTGGATGATGTCTCCGGTAGCGGCATGTGCGATGGCACGGGCGTAATGGGTTGTGGCCGTTAAGGTTCGATACAGGTCCGGATCAGAGGGCAGATCCAGCGCTTTCGCCTCTTCCCAGCGGCCAAACCTGATCAGGATGTGTGGCCCCATGGACATGTAGCTTTCGAAGAAATCCGCCATCGGCGGGCTTTCGATGCGCAGCATTTCTTCCGGCGTCGTATCCCAAATTCCTTGATTGGCGCGTAGGGCAGGTTCGATTTGCCCCAGGAACAACGCGCCGTAGATTGCAAAATGGTAGTTGTGCTGGCGATAGCCGGTGTAGATGTTGAACGCGCCTTCACGTTCGTAATACTTCAGGTCAGCTTCCGAGGCTTTTTCGTTCCAGTGCACCACATTTTGGTAGTGGCCGCACAGCACATCTATGTGCGTTGGCATATGCACCAGGTGTCCCGCATCCGGCACCAATGTGCGTAGAACGTCCCCGGCTTTCAGCGCCTTCTCGGGGGTGGGAGACATTTCCATCAGATGGACATACAAATGCAGCAGCCCGGGATGTGACATGGCAGCCGGATCATTGGCCATGGCCCATTCCAGCACCTCTTGCGCTTCACGCGTTGCCGCGCCTTCTGCGGGTTCGCCGGTTTTCAGATCCCACATCTGCCAAGGGGTCAGGTTCAGCAACGCTTCGACATAAACTGTCCGCAGGTCGAGGTGATCTTGGTGCGTTGCAAACGCCGCCCGCATCGCGTCGGCAAAGTCATGGTCCCACTGGTGCATGTCTTCGATTGGATCGTGTTGCGGGTAGCGTGCGGGCAGCGCTCGGATCAGAGCCTGCTCAACAGGCGTGCAGGTGTCTGCATACTCCAATGCTTTCTGCATTGCATCATAGGCGAGTGCCAGCGCTTTGCTACGCCCTCGATCATCCTGCAATTCCCAAGGCAGGTTGTAATTCGGCCCTGCGGCATAGGACACGCCCCAATGGGCCATGGCACATTGGGGGTCATGCTCGACCGCGCGTTGAAAACACACGACGGCTTCTTCGTGGTTGTACCCGTAGGTCCAGTTCAGGCCTCGGTCGAACCATAGTTGTGCTTCGGGGCTCGAAGTGGAAATCGGGCAGGTGTACGCGCCCAGATCGTAATAATCGCTCATCGAAAGACCTCCCCTCAGGTTGTCGCCGAGGGTAGCGCGTTTCCAACAGCTTGCACAGGTCAGGCTGGCAGTCGCTCTTCCACCCGGCCCATGTGCAGCATCAGGCCGAAAGCCAAAACGCACATGGTCAGGATGCCAAAGGTCAAAGGCGTGATGGATCCGTCGAACAGCAATCCGATCGGGGCTGCGATGACTGCCGCCAGCACTGTCGAAATTGACCCGATCACCGAAGCCGCCATGCCAGCAATGTGCCCCATCGGTTCCATCGCGATGGCGTTCAGGTTGCCGATCGTGATACCCGCCATAAAGAAGACCATGGTTTGCCAAAAGACAAACAGCGCAAATGACGTTGTTGGAGACAGGTTGGTCATGTTCAGAAGAATGACCATTGATGTAATTGCGATCTGAGCGCCAAAGGCAAAGGTCACCATCCGCCGCATTCCGACGCGCACCACCAACGCGGCGTTCAGCAAACTGGCCGAGCCAGACATCAGAGCGACAAAGCCGAACCAAAAGGGAAAGCTGTCCGCCCGGTCATGGATCACATCATAGACCGGCTGCACCATGGTCAGCATGGTGAACAGCATTCCCATGCACAGGGTTTGTACAAGGATCGACAGGCGCACTGTTGGATGGGCAAACATCTCTTGCACAGCGGCGATCATAAGGGGCAGGCGGAAGGGACGGCGGTTTTCCATGGCGAGGGATTCCGGCAGACGAACGCTCATCCAGCTTACGACGATCAGCGCAAACAAGATGAACGAAACAAAGATACCACGCCAGCCAAACAAAGCGATGACACCTGCGCCCAGCATCGGTGCGATGGCAGGAACCAGTGTGAAAATCATCATTGCAATCGAGATGATGCGGGCCATCTCACGCCCGGAATAGAGATCCCGGATGATGGCCATGGCCACGATGCGCGGACCAGCGGCGCCCAGACCCTGAACAACGCGCGCAATCAGCACCAGTTCCAGCGATGAGCTGGCCCACGCAACCGCAGATGCCGCGATGTACAAAAGTGCACCGCCGAAAATAACGGGTTTGCGTCCCACCGCGTCCGAAATTGGGCCGGTAAAGAACGTGCCGATCCCCATGCCCAACACAAAAGACGTCAGGATTAACTGCGCCCGGTTGATATCATCGGGGCTGAGCTGCGCGCCGATTTCTGGCAGGGCAGGCAGCATTGAATCGATCGAAAACGCGATTGTGGCGAACATCATTGCGATCAGAGCAATGAATTCCGCCTTCGACATGCGGTTGGCCATGAAGCACTCCTAACCCGTTCGCGCTATCATGGCGGGTCAGGTTAGACCAGACTGGAAATTCGCACAGACCTCTGTGCTATTCTGCAGGGGAAGCCTCAAGTTGAGACATAATCTCGGCGATCACTTTCTCCCACATTTCAGGTGGTTGAGCACCCGGAACTGCATGTTGGTTGGCGACAATGTAGGTTGGGACCGAGCTGACGCCCATTTCACGCGAATGACTGTCACGTTTGCGAATGTCGTCGCGGTCGGCGTCAGATTTCAGCAATTTCATGACCACGGCGGCGTCCATACCGGCGCTGTCGGCAATGTCGGCTAAAACCTCAGGGTCGCCGATGTCACGGGCCTGCACGAAATAGGCGTCGAACAAGGCATCGACGACAGCATTCTGTTTGCCTTCGATTCCGGCCCAGTGGATCAGTCGGTGGGCATCCAGCGTGTTGGGCGTGCGCTTCATGCCTTCAAAATCGATCTCGAGGCCCGCATTTTCAGCATGTTCCACCACAGGCGCATAAGCCCGCACAGCGCCGTCTTTGCCTCCGAACTTACGCTCAAGGTATTCGCGCCGGTCCATGCCAGCATCCGGCATGTCTGGGTTCAGCTGAAAGGGATGCCATTCGATGACAAAGGGATGATCGGGGATATTGGCCAGTGCCTTGTCCAGATGCGTCTTGCCGATATAGCACCAGGGGCAGATCGGGTCGGACAGGATGTCGAGCTTGACGGTCTGGGTCATGTGGTTGGTGCCTCGAAATAGGCCGGCAACGCGCGGCGCAGGAGTTTGCCATTGCCGCCAGTTGGCAGGGCAGGCAGGTGGATGAAGGCGCGCGGTTGCTTGTAGCGGGCCAGATTGGCTTCGACATAGGCGCGCAGGGCCGCATCGTCCAGCTTTTCCGGGCCGGTATAGAAGGCTGCTATCACAAATGTGTCCGGTTTGACCTCAACTGCCGCAGCGCCAACCTGAGTGATGCCGGGAAAACGGGACAGCGCGGCTTCGACCTCAACCGGGGACACGCGATAGCCACCCGCGTTCATCATGTCATCATCGCGGCCCAGATAGCTGATCTGGCCATCCACTGCCATCGCCCCCTGATCTCCGGTCAGAAACCAATCCCCTTGCATCCGCGCCTCGGCTTCGTCGGGTGCGTTGAGATAGGTCAGCATCAAACCGGGGTCCGAGCGGTGAATGGCGATGGTGCCTTCCTGTCCTTGCGGTACTGGACCGTCAGAACCCAGAATGGCCACACGACGCCCCGGTTGCGGTTGACCTAGCGCGTCGCTACGCGCGGGGTGGGCCGGGCTGGAAGAGATGAACGTCGAGCATTCCGACATGCCGTAGGCTTCGAACAGGTCGGTGCCGGTGCTGGCAACCCATTTCTCGTGCAAAGCGCGCGACAATTTCTCACCCGCGCACAAGCCATGGCGCAGGTCGGGCAGGTTCATCTGCTCGGACGTTTGCAGCATCTTCCGAAAGACACCGGGGGCCGCAGCAAAGATCGTAGCGCGGTGCTGGCGCAACAAGGCGGGCAGGGCGTCGATATCGGTGCCGGGTTCGGGGATCAGGGCCGTTGCGCCAATGGTCCACGGGTCCATCAGCCCTGTGCCCAGCGTGTAGGTCCAGTTGAACGCGCCCGCGTGGCACAATCGGTCGGTTTCGCGCAGACCATACCAGCCATCGACCATCATCTGCCGCGCCCAGATTGCCCGATGGGCATGGGCCACTGCGCGTGGCTTGCCTGATGTTCCAGAGGTGTAGACGACATAGGCCATCCGCTCGGGGTCGCCAATATCAAACGCGGCTTGTGGCAGCGTGCGCATGGCTTTCAACGCACCCAGTTCGATTTGTTTGGGATGCGAGATACAGGCGACGTTAGGGTCGCGCAGTATCGCTGCCGGAGAAAGATCTTCGACCATTTTGGCGGTTTCAGGTTCCGTCAGCTGCGATGATGTCGGCACCGGTACAATACCCACAGCGATTGCGCCCAGATAGGCTATCGGAAAATCAACCGTGTTCCCCAGCCGCATCAAAACAATGTCGCCCGGTTTCAGACCGGCCTTAAGCAATCCTGCGCCAGTGCCCAATACAGCGGATTTCAGATCCGAATAGCGCCAATTCTGAACCCCGTCTGCATGTAACACAGACAGCGCCACTTTGTCGGGGATGCGATCTGCGTGACCCAGAACATGAGCTGCCAGGTTAAAGGGTTGGGGGCAGGGCGCGGGCGCCCCTTTATCAAAGATGGACAACATGGCCATTGGCTATCGCGGAGCCTGCCGCGTTGCAAGCGCGGCGGACCAAGCCTATAGAGAGGGCATGAGCACTCAAGATCCAAAATCCCTGATCCGAATTGCCCGCGATTCCGGCGACCATACCGAAGTCGAACCACTGGACCTAGGCGCGCGGGTGCGCGAGCTGCGCAAGGCACGCGAATGGACTTTGGAACAGGCTGCCACACAGGCGGGGTTGGCACGCTCGACGCTGAGCAAGATCGAAAACGGGCAGATGTCGCCCACGTACGACGCGCTTAAGAAGCTGGCGATTGGCCTTGAGATTTCAGTGCCGCAACTGTTCACCCCGCCGCAGCGTGATCAGGTGATCGGTCGCATGGCCGTAACGCGTACCGGCGAAGGGGCGGCCCATGCCACGGCCACGTACGAGCATGAGTTGCTGGCCGAGACGCTCACCAAGAAACATATGCTGCCGTATCGCGCGCGGGTGCGGGCGCGGTCGATGGATGAGTTTGAGGGTTGGGTGCGCCACGATGGTGAGGAGTTCATGTATGTCCTCACGGGCGTTGTGCGGCTGTTTACTGAGTTTTATGAGCCTGTCGAAATGCGCCGTGGCGACAGCGCATATTATGACGGCAGCATGGGGCACAACGTCATCTCCGTCAGTGACGAAGATGCGACGATCCTTTGGGTCACATCACTTGCTTAGTGATGCGTGCGTGAATTCGCGGTTCAGGCCTTCGGTAAACAGGAAATCTTCAACTTCTTCGTGCGCTTCGTTCATGGTTAGCTGGTGACGCTCTGCCAGATAAGCTTCGAACCCTTTCCGGTCCTTTGACACGCGCATCATGTCCTGATCCCGCAAGTTCGGAAAGCGCCGTTTAGCACGTGCGTAGGCCGCGTTCCAGTCTTGTTTAAGATCCGTCCAGTTCATCATCTTTGAGCTTTCCTTTTGTAGCCATTAGGACTGCTCTCCCCCACAACAGCGTAAGGAATGGCTGCCGTAAGGTAAGACATGACAAAATGTCGCACCTGTCTTTCACAATTTATTTAGGGGTGGTGCCCGCTGCGAAAGCTCCGCAACGGGCGGGCGGGCCTGCTATCGGTGTGAGTGGTGGCGGGCCCGGTTATGCGTTTTCCGGCTCTGCCGGAATGATCAAACGCAGCGCAGAAGTGCAAATGCCCCAGTCCACACCTGATCAAATTCATGAGCGGTGTATACATCTTTCGCCCGTAAAATAAAGGTTTTTACGGGGTGTCACGCGTAACTCACCGAGTGTTGATGTGTTTCTTGCACCAATCCAGCCATCATGAAAGCCGTATTGTGATGGCACGCCGTTTGTGCCTTTTGCAGGCGCTCTGCGACTGGTTTTCGTTCCTGGCGTCTTGCTGAAAATAATCAGCAGGAACTTGCTCAACTATCGATGCGGATGAGATTTCAGGCGGTCCAACTCGGGGTTGGTTGCCCCGGGTCAGCCGTCATTGGCCTAGTTCGCCTCGTACCACCAGACATCGGGCATGTATTGCGGGCCGTCCCCATAGATAGGCAATGTGTCGGGGAACTTGAGCTCACGGATATGCGCAATGCGCCCGACATCAAAGCTCCAGATCGGGATCACATAGCGGCCTGCGGTCAGGACACGGTCCAGAGCGCGGGTGGCCGTGGTGAAATCTTCGCGCGTCTCCGAGGCCAGCATGGCATCGATCATCGCGTCAACGGCGGGCGAGGAAACACCCATCAAATTTCGCGTACCCGGCGTGTCTACAAATTCGCTGCCCCAGTAGAACCTTTGTTCATTGCCCGGCGACAGGGACAGGGCGCGGCGGAATGGCGTCATGTCGAAATCAAGGTCGTTCATACGCGAGGTGTATTGTGCATCGTCAACCTTTTCGACCACCAACTCTATACCCAGACGTTCCAGGGCGCGCGCGTATATCTCGGCAATTGTACCAACATCCTGCACGACATTCAGACTGCCCTGGCTGATCACCATTTCAATCTTCAGCGGACGACCTTCCGCGTTTTTGAGCACGCCATCCTGAACAGTCCATCCCGCGTCTTCCAGCAGTTTGACTGCCTGGCGAATGTTGCGCCGGTTGCGTTCTGAGCCGTCGCCTTGCGGCAACTCATACCCTTCCAATGTGCCAGGCGTCAGCTCGGCTTCAAAGGGCTCCAGCAAAGCGCGGACCGGTTCGGCTGCTGGCCCTGGCTGCATCGCCAGATCAGAGCCGGAGAAGTAAGACGTAATACGCGGCTGTGCGCCACCTGTGACCGTGTCGTTGATAAACTCAAAATTGAAGGCAAGCGTCAGCGCTTCGCGCACGCGCCAGTCATCCAACGGGGCTTTGCGGGTATTCATCACAAAGCCCGTCATCCCCGACGGTTTTCCATGGGGGATTTCGGTCTTGATCACATCCCCGCGCTGAACGGCCGGAAAGTTATATTGTTTGTTCCATTTGTCTGCGTTGAACTCGCGCACAGCCGAAAGCTCTCCGGCTTTGAAAGCTTCAAACGCGACCGAGCCGTCTCCGTAGAATTCAATCCGTAGTTCATCGAGGTTCATGGTGCCGCGACGAAACGGAATGTCAGCGCCCCAATAGTCCGGGTTACGCCGCAGGTTCACATAGCGACCGGCCTCATAGCTGTCGATGACGTATGGGCCGGTTCCGATTGGAACGTCCTGCAACGTGGCATTCGCGAAATCCTTCCCGTCCCACTGCGCCTTTTGCAGGATCGGACGCATCCCGGCCAGCAAGGCCAATTCCCGGTCAGGGTCGTTGAACGTGATCCGGACCGAGCGTGGACCGGTCTGTTCAATGCTGTCGATCTTGCCCCAAAGCCCTCGGTACCGTAGATGCCCTTCCGTTCCGAGGGTCTCATAGGACCAGATCACATCCTCGACCGTGACGGGGCTGCCATCGGAAAATCGGGCCTCTTCGCGCAGAGTGAATTCGACCCAAGACCTGTCCGGCGCCGCTTCAACTGATTCGGCTAACAGCCCGTAAAGTGTGAAAGGTTCGTCCCAAGACCGACCCATCAGGCTTTCGTGGGTCCAAAACGGCAATTGCCATGGAGAGGTGCCTTTTTGCAAAAACGGGTTCAGACTGTTATAGCCGCCGGTGTTTCCGAACACCGCTTTACCGCCTTTGGGCGCATTTGGGTTGGCGTAGGGGAGGGACACAAAATCCGGTGGTAGGGCCGGGTCCCCATACATAGCTATGCCATGAGACGATTCTGCATGGGCGGCAGACAAAAGAAAAATGGCGGCGATTCCCGCCGCAAGTGGTCGAAACGGTCGGAGAAAATCCGGGCTCATTTTGGAAACAATCCTGCTCTGGCCTTATTTTGTTGGGATTCATCGTAGTGATGATTTTTCTTATTATCAAACTTTTAGCTTGGACGAAGGCGCAGAATTGCTTATAAAGGTTCCACTGCTCGATAGGTTTCTTGCCTGTATGAAACCTGCCTCAATAACTTAACGCCCGCTTCGTGCGGGCGTTTTTTTTGGGCGGTTCGGGATGCCCAGGCCCGGGATTTCAATTCCATATGTTTCCCCGTTTTCTTTGCAGGTGCAGCATGGCATGGTGCGCGAGGATATCGCATCAGGGAGATCGGTCATGAGCCTTTCCGGCAAAACGGCAATCATTACAGGATCAAATTCAGGCATCGGTCTGGGGGTCGCACGCGAGCTGGCCAAGGCAGGGGCCAACGTGGTTCTGAATTCTTTTACTGATCGGGACGAAGATCATGCGCTGGCCGCAGAGATTGCAAATGAGACCGGAACCACCGCGCGTTACATCAAAGCGGACATGTCCAAAGGGGATGAGTGCCGCGCGCTGATCGAGCAGGCAGGTGCCTGTGATATTCTGGTGAACAATGCGGGTATTCAGCATGTCTCTCCGATCGATCAGTTCCCGACCGAGAAATGGGATGCGATTATCGCAATCAATATGAACTCGGCGTTTCACACCACAGCTGCGGCGCTGCCGATGATGCGCAAGGCGGGATGGGGCCGGATCGTCAATATCGCCTCGGCGCACGGCCTCACGGCCTCGCCTTACAAGGCGGCCTATGTCGCTGCAAAGCATGGTGTGGTCGGGATGACCAAGACCGTCGCGCTTGAAACCGCGCAGGAGCCGATCACCTGTAACGCGATTTGTCCGGGTTACGTTCTGACGCCTTTGGTCGAGGCGCAGATCCCCGATACGATGAAGGAATACAACATGAGCCGTGAGGATGTTGTGAAGAACATCCTGCTAGAGCGGCAGCCTTCGAAGGAGTTTGCCACTGTCGAGCAACTGGGTGGTACGGCCATTTTTTTGTGCTCGGACGCGGCGGCACAGATTACCGGGACAACGATTTCGGTCGATGGTGGCTGGACCGCGCTTTGAGGATTCATGGGGGCGCTGCCCCCATACCCCCGGAGTATTTCTGAAAAGATGAAGGGGCTGAGGCATGAAACGGATCAATCTGGCATTGCAGGGCGGCGGGGCGCATGGGGCGTTCACCTGGGGAGTCCTTGACAGGTTTCTGGATGAAGAGGACGTCGAGGTTGCGGCCATTACCGGGACGTCAGCGGGGGCGCTGAACGGGGCCGCATTCAAGTCGGGCATGGTGCATGCCGGGCGCGACGGCGCACGCGCAAGTCTGGATGCGGTGTGGGCGCGTATGGGTGCGATTGGCGATATGCGCATGGCTCATTGGCTCCGAGGAGTAGAGCCTGCAGCGATTTCCAGAGCTATGGAGTATTCGGTCCCTTATTCCATTGGCGAGGCGTGGTCCCGAATGGTGTCGCCTTATGCATATGGCCCATTTTATAGCAACCCGTTGGAGTCAGTGGTTGATCGGTTCAACTTTGCCGAAGTGTGCGCAGATGACGGCCCTCGCCTGTTTGTCTGTGCTACCTGTGTGCGAAGCGGAAAGATCCGTGTCTTTACCGGAGATGAGATTTCGACAGACGCCATTCTGGCCTCGGCCTGTTTGCCGACTCTGTTCAAGGCTGTCGAAATCTATGACCCTGAAACCGAGCGGACCGAGGCATATTGGGACGGGGGCTATACGGGGAACCCGGCGCTTTACCCTTTGTTTGATGACGATCTGCCGGACGACGTGGTGATCGTAAATATCAACCCGCTTGAGCGTGATGAAGTGCCGGTCACGCCGCAGCAGATCCAGAACCGGATCAACGAGATTAGCTTTAACTCATCCCTTTTTCGCGAACTCAGGGCGATCAGTTTTGTGCAGCGGCTGCTGAAAGAGGGCAAACTGAAGGCCGGTGAAATGAGCCGTGTTCTGGTGCACATGATCGCGGATAACGAGCTGATGAACAGCTTGTCCGTTGCAACCAAAACCGTTCCCAATCCGGTTATCCTGCACAAGCTCAAGCAGGCAGGGCGCGACGCGGCAGATGGGTTTCTTGCGAAACACAAAGATGATCTGGGCCAGAACAGCACAGTGGATCTGCCTGCGATGTTTGGCTGATTACTCGGGCGGCTGAGTCGGGTCTTTTTCGTTGGGGTAAACCAGGCCAGCCGAAATCACCAGTTTCGCCGCGTCCTCGATGCTCATGTCCAGCAGGATTACGTCTTCGGCGGGAAAGAACAGAAGGAAGCCCGAGGTCGGGTTGGGCGTGGTTGGCACAAAGACGCTGAGCAATTCGCCCCCGGTTTCGGCCCTTTGGCTGACCTCACCACGCGCGCTTGTCGAAACAAATCCGATGGCCCAGATGCCCCGGCGCGGGTACTGGATCAGGCAGGCTTTCTCAAAGGACCGTTCGGTCTGTGCAAATACCGTTTCCGAGATCTGCTTGATTCCGGAATAAACGGAACGCACGACGGGCATCCGGTCGACCAGGCTTTCGGCGAAATGGATCAGAGAGCGGCCCAGAATGCCTTTGGCGATCCATCCAACGAGCACTGTGAAGATCAGGAAGATCACCACACCCACGCCGCGCAGGTTGATGCCCACATATTGTTCCGGCTGGAACTGTTGCGGAACCAGCGGCAGCACGGCGCTGTCGATCCAGCCGACTACGGACCAGATGAGCCAGACGGTCAACCAGACAGGTGCAATAACGACGATGCCGGTCAGAAAGGACGCGCGCAGCCGTGAAAGCAGGCCGGGGCGGCGATGGGGCTCTTCGTCGAAAGGTGTATTCATTGCAGGTCCGAGTGGGCAGTTCCGAATGGTTTCTGGGGTTTAGGTAGTCAATCCGTCGCTTTGGTACAATAGGGCTGCGTCAACCCTGCTGCACCAGTGACTGCGCGATTTTGGCAGCTAGGCGTGCATTGTTGCGGACCAGTGCGATGTTGGCGGTCAGCGAACGGCCTTCGGTTTTTTCAAAGATGCGTTGCAGCAGATAGGGGGTCACGGCTTTGCCGGTGATGCGGTGGGCATCCGCGTCGGCCTGAGCCTCGGCGATGATCGGAGCCAGTTCCGCGGCCGGTATCTGATCGGCGGCGGGGATCGGGTTGGCAACCAGTTGTCCGCCGGGCAGACCCAGCGCGCGGCGCGTGGCGTGTGCTTTGGCAATGGCCCCGGCACTGTCCATACGCAGAGGCGCCGTAAAAGGTGATTTGGCCGACCAGAATGCAGGGAACTCATCCTGCCCATACGCGATGACAGGTACGCCCAGCGTTTCGAGAACCTCAAGCGTCTTTGCCAAGTCGAGAATGGCTTTGGCCCCGGCAGCAACCACCGTGACCGGTGTATGGCCAAGCTCGTGCAGGTCGGCAGAAATGTCGAACGTTGTCTCTGCGCCCTGATGCACACCGCCGATGCCGCCTGTGGCAAAAACCTCGATCCCGGCGTACTGGGCGGCGATCATTGTGGCGGCGACGGTGGTGGCCCCGGTACCGCCGGTCGAGATGCAGGCGGCCATGTCCGCGCGCGAGATCTTGGCAACGCCCTGCGCCTGACCCAACCATTGCAGTTGCTCGGGTTCGAGCCCCACGTGCAGTTTGCCTTCAATCACAGCCATGGTGGCCGGAACAGCGCCCGTATCGCGGATATCCTGTTCAACCTGCGCGGCCACTTCGACGTTTTGCGGGTAGGGCATTCCATGGGTGATGATGGTGCTTTCCAGCGCAACGATGGGTTGGCCTGCGTCTTTGGCAGCGCGGACCTCGGCTGAGTATTGAATGTCGATCACAGTGGGGTTTCTCCGGAAACATAGGTTGCGGCAGCGTGCAGAGCGCGGGTCAGGGCCTCATCACTCGATGCGCCGCCGGATTCTGAGGCGATATGGGCCGCCATGAAGGTATCCCCGGCACCGGTCACGCGGGTGACCAGGACGGACGGGGGTGTTTGGGTCAGGATTTCGCCAGAACTGCCGACGGTGGCCGAGTTGCCGCCATCGGTGACCAGCACGCGAAGCGCGCCACGATCCAACAAGCCCTTGGCTGCGCTCTCAGAGTCGGTGAATTCGCGTTGGCAGAGGATGCCGGCCTCTTCGAGGTTCACGTAAAGCGTGGCGCGAGCGTGCTTGAGGAAAGGCAGCAGCCGTTCCGCTTTGCCGGGAGAAGCCGGAGCCACGCGCAGGTCGGCGCGGGCAAAAGCTGGGCTTTGGGCAATTTCTTCCAACAGGTCTAATGTCAGGTTGCCGTCCAGCGCGATCGGTCCTTCAAAGGGCGTGTTCTCATAGCCCAGTGGCCCATGCATCAAAGGACGCAGGATTTTTGCACCCGCCGCTTCCAGCGAGTGCGCGTCAGCAATGGCTGCGATCAGCCCGTTTGCACCTTCGACGGCCATATAGCGGTCGGTCGGCAAATCCTGCGAGCGATAGATGTGATCCGTCACCATGCCCAGCCGCGAACAGGCGTGGACAAGCTCATCACCCTCTGGGTCGCGTCCGATTGCGGTGAGAAGCGTAGGGGTCATGCCAAAGCGCACTAGCGTCATGGCGATGTTCATCGCAACGCCGCCGGGCAGACGGGTGATCCGCCCCGGCACGTCCGAGCCTTGCCGCATGGCGCTTGCCGATCGTCCGATCACGTCCCACAGGACCGAGCCAATGCACAGGATATTGCTGTTCTGAGTCATGGGGATGTCATGCCGTAGCGGTGATGCCCGTGCAAGTCAGAACGTTCCTGCCGACGGATATTCCCGGATCATCGGGCATTTGCACCTTTTGATCTTGCGATCTAAGGCCCGCGCGGGAACAATTGCCCGCAATGATTGGTGATTTGTTTCTTTTACCGGAGCGTTTCGTATGAATGGCCATGGTTCCCGTGCCATCCTTCGTGCCCTTACTGTCTTCTTTTTGAGTGTTTTCGTCCTGCTGTTTTTCCTTATGGGTCAAGGACGGGCACAAACCACGCCGCCGACCGTGATTGATTTTTGGATCTCTGAAGAACAGCTGTTTCTTGAGGTCAGTTTGAATGCCGAGGCTCTTCTGGTCGGACTTTACCCAACGCAGCACCAAGCCCTTTTGGATGACCCGCAGTATCAATCCTTACGGAAAATGGCGTCATCAGATTTTGAGCCACTGATAAAAGGTTTTGTTGAGAGTTGGGTGCAGGATGTTGAGGTCGAGGTGCCAGAACGACTTACGCTTTCATACGCAGGTGCGCGCGTTCCTGATCCGGGTGACGTAGAAACTGCGCGTGTTTCAATTGTGTACCTGACCGCACCTCTGTCAGAGCATGCTTCGAACCTCAGACTGCGCTGGCCAACAGAAGGCGGACCGATCGTGCTGCGCCAACAGGGTGTTGCAGCCCCCTATACAGGTTATCTGACAGCTGGTGAGGCCAGCCCGCTGATCCCGTTGCGCGGTGGGGCGTCTTTGACACCACAACAGACATTGCAGACGTATTTTGCACTGGGGCTCAATCATTTCACGCAAGCGCCTTTTTTGTCTTGCCTGCTTGCTTTGTGCCTTGTGTTTTTGTCGCTGACTTTACGCTCCGTTGCAGTGCAGGTGGCGTTTCTGTCAACTGGTGTGTTCCTCGGGCTTGGGTTGGCCGTTTACGGTGTACTGAATCCGATCACTTATGTGCCAGTCCAGCCGGCACCAGTGTTCATCGTTGTTCTCGCATTGTGGAATCTGGTAGCCCGCCGGTTGCAGGTCGCGCGGCTCCTGACTGTGTTTGCAGCAGGAACAGTCTTTGGGTTGGGCTTGGCTACGGCCTTAAAAACCATTGGCGTGCCGCCAGACCATCAGCTTTCGGCTGCACTGGGGTTTGGGGCGGGGGTTGTTTTCCCACTCATTTTCACGGCATCAGCTGCGTTTGGTCTGGCACTTTTGCTTGCGGGTGGGTCGCACAGAAAGCGAGGCCGAATTTCCGCTCTGGCCTCGATCCTGATTGCGGGGCTCGGGGTCTATTGGCTGGCCGAGCCTTGGATGATGGGGTGATGCCGGATTACGACATCGCCGCCAACAGAGTGTTAAGAGCGGCGAGTGGATCGTCGCTGTTCCAGATCTCGTCCCCAATGCCGAAGAAATCGGTGCAGGGGGCAAGGGCGCGGATCAGGTCGGGCGTTAAACCGCCCTCGGCCACAACTGGTACTTCGATCATCTCGGACCACCACTGGAACAGATCCTTTTCGGCACGCGTACCGTCGCCCAAAGCGGCGGTGCCAACTGGCCCGAAGGCCACATAATCGGCACCGTTTTCACCCGCCGTCATACCGTCATGGCTGGAGGCTCCGCAAAAACTGCCGACAATCGCATCTGCGCCCAGCTCCTTGCGCGCCGCCCTGACGGACCGAGCCGCGTCGTCCAGATGCACCCCGTCCAGACCCAGGCGCTGCGCCAGCAGAACATGGTTCGAAATGACGATGGCCACATCGCGCGCATGGGCAACTTCGCGGCAGGCATCTGCCGCACGGGAAAGGGTGTCTTCGTCGCTTCCGGCCAGC